>NZ_JACVTS010000015.1:0-136076 GCF_016624545.1 Erwinia sp. S38
CCCCACGACCCCACCACCACGCCGAGACAAATTACCGAGGTATGCAGAGTATTAATCAGCGAGGTGTTTTCGGTCACCCTGAACACCCTGGCGGACATCGCGGGCGTCAACGTAATTCCGGTCAGTCCCATCATCATCACCGATAGCAGCACGGCGGTTTTACTTTCCACCAGCGTGTAAAGCCCGATCAGCGCCGCAATTAATAGCAGGCCACCGTAAAATATCACCCGCAGCGGTATTTTATCCGCCACGCGGCCAACGATAATATTGCCGATCACACTGCATAAACCGTAGGCAAACAGAATGGCGGGGATCGATTTTGTTGAGAAACCCGCAGCCCCGGAAAAATAAGGCACGAAATAGCTGAATACGGCAAATGTGGCGGCAATAATAAAGAAGCTGGTGCTGTAGGCCAGCCACAGTCCGGGGTGAAATACAGAATTCACCTCAGCCCGAATACTGCCCTGTTTTTCCGCCTTCACCTCGGGAACAAACAGCATAATTCCCAGCGCAGCCAGCGCGGTCAGCACAATCACCAGAGAAAATGCCGCACGCCAGCCGAGATAGCGATCGAGCAGCGCTGACAGGGGCAGGCCAAAAACCATCGCTATCATCATTCCACCTAACACAATCGACGCCGCCACGCCAAAACGGGCAGGATCGACCATCTTCGACGCCGCCAGCAGAGCAAAACCAAAGAATGCGGCAGAGGATAAACCGGTAAAGAATCGCGCCACCGCCAGCAGTTCCCAGGAGTGCGAAAAGGTGGCAACGCTCTGCGCCGCAAGAAACAGCAGGCTGATGACGAGCAGCGCGGTCTTATTACCCACCTTAATTAAAACGGCCGCCAGCAGCGGACCGCCAACCACCATCCCCAGTGAATAAATGGTGATCAGATAACCGATATCGGGAATGGAAACCTGCAGGTCCTGCGCCATCGAACTGATTAATCCGGCCACCATAAATTCAGACGTGGTCATGGCAAATAACGTAAATCCCAGTATATATATTGGCAAAGGCATAATAACCATCCGGTAGTAATACAGCGTTTTAGATGATTCTCACCTTAATTTAAAAATCGCTGCCCGGTAAACGCGCCGATATTCATATTGGTTATGATAAAAATCATAAGCATCCTGTTATCCCTGAAGTGACAAACTCGCTAATATAGTCGGGCGATATTCCACAGCGGCAAACAGAGAATGGCAACGATATGGATCTGAACGCGTTAAAAATATTCGTTAAGGTCGGCGAGCTGCAAAGCTTTACCCGTGCGGCGCACGCACTGGGCTTCACTCAGTCCGGCATCTCCCGCTCGGTGGCCCGGCTGGAGGAAGACCTGAAAATCTCGCTAATCAACCGCAACACCCACAGCATCAGCCTGACGCCGGACGGGCAGTTTCTCTATGCAGCCTCCAGGGGACTGATCCGGCAGATGGATGAGATTGAGCACCGCTTAGATCAGCGCAGCAGCGTAGTCGAAGGCGCGCTGAAAATCACTACGCCCTCCGCCTTTGGCCGCCTGGTCGCCATGCCGCTGCTGGCAGAAATGCTGCATCGCCACCCGCAGCTGACCATTGATACCGTGATGAGCGATCGCGTGGTGGATATCATTGAGGACGGTTTTGATGCCGCCATTCGCATCGGCGACGTTGAGGATCAGCAGGTGATTGCCCGCCGGATAAAAGATCTGCGGCTGGTCACCGTCGCTTCCCCGTCCTTCGTTGCACGTTACGGTTGCCCCGCGACGCCTGCCGAACTCAGCCATTTCAACTGCCTGACGGTGAAAGGGCAAAAAGACGGGCGCAGCACCGACTGGATGTTCCGCCATCAGGGCGAAGATCTGCGGGTCAGCGTAACGGGAAATATGAGCGTCGATAACGCCGATGTGCTGCTGGACGCCGCGCTCAACGGCATCGGGCTGGTACAGGTGATGGATTTCGCCGTGGAACCGCTGATTGCCAGCGGCAAACTGGTGGAAGTACTGCCCGACTTTTCCGGCTTTACCCGCCCGCTGCATCTGATCTACTCCCCTTCCCGCCACCGTTCGCCGAAGATCACCGCGCTGTTGCAGGCTTTCGGCGTTGTCGATTTGGCAACGGCGGTGAAAGCGCGCTAGATAGCGCAGATGGCCGATCCGCCATCCGGCCGGTTTATTTCTCGGGGTGCAACAGCAGCTGGCGGAATTTATCGATATCGCAAATGACATAGTCGCTGGCGACCTTCTCAAGATACTTTTCGTCCACCAGCTGATGTAGTGTACGGCGGTAGGTGCGCTCGGAGCAGCCAAAGCGTTCGGCTTCCCGATAAACCTGTGAAAAATCGACCAGCGGTTTGTTCTGCTGATACCGTTCATACAGATCCGACACGATATTTAGCATCAGCGGCTGGAGGAAACGCTCCATGGTTTTCGCCATGCCGCGCTGGTAGCTGGTCGACAGCAGCTGGCTGAGCCAGACGCCGACCTCCGCATGGCGGGTCAGCAGCTCGTCCATCATCGTCCGGGGGATCACCTTCACCGTCATCGATTCATGGGCCACCACCGAAAACTGGCTGGGCGTATGGGTCAGATATTCAATTTCCCCGATGATCGTATCGCTGACGAAGCGCTGGCCGAGGCTGAAGGTTTTCCCGTTACCCGCGTTGTAATGCATGGTGTATTCACCCAGTGCAATCCAGTAAAGGGCTTTAATCTCCTCGCCCTGTCGCAGGATAACCTCACCGGCTCCCATCAGTTTACTTTTCAACGGTGCCGCATTAACCGCATCGCGCAGGATCTGATGCCCACGCTGCGCAAACTGCTGAATAATTGTCATAATATCGCGCTCTCAACGGCAAAAAAGTGGCTGAGACTAGCCGCCCGGCTGAAGCATTGTCAATACGCTATCAGCCGTTCATTCTCGCACTCCTTTCTTCAGCACACCGCGTTTTCTGTGGATTCACCGCCGCACAGAACGGCAAATAAATGAATTTTGTGATCGCCGTCGGCCAGGTCCGGACATTTGCCTTTTTCACGCCGCGCCGGGATTTCTACCATCGGGGCCTGAACCACAGCAGGAGCACTCTGATGACGCCACATATTAATGCCAGGCCCGGCGACTTCGCCGACACCGTAATTATGCCGGGCGATCCGCTGCGCGCGCAGCGTATTGCGGAAACGTATCTGACCGACGCCAGGCGCGTCTGCGATACCCGCAACATGTTCGGCTACACCGGCTACTACAAGGGGAAACGCCTCTCCGTCATGGCGCACGGCATGGGCATCCCTTCCGTTTCGATCTATGTCCACGAACTGATTACCGGCTTTGAGGTGAAAACGCTGATCCGCGTGGGCACCTGCGGCGCGGTGGATGACGGCGTGGATATGCGCAACGTCATCGTCGCCACCGGAGCGGGAACCTCGTCGTCGGTCAACCGCGACCGCTTCGGCGGCTACGACTACGCCGCCGTGGCGGATTTCGATCTGCTGCGCCACTGCTGGACCGTGGCACAACATCAGCAGATCCCCGCGCAGTTCGGCAACACCTTCACCAACGACCTGCTGTACGACAAGCCCGCCGGAATGCTGCCCGCGCTGCGCAAAATGAACATACTGGCCGTCGAAATGGAAACCTCGGCGCTGTATACCCTCGCCGCACAGCATCGCGCCAGGGCATTAAGCCTGCTGACCGCCTGTATTAACAGCAATACCGGCGAAGAACCCGCCGCAGAACAACAACAAACCGCGTTAGACAATATGTTCCGGCTGGCATTAGAAACCGCCATTTTTAGCGATTGAACCTCTTGATAAGGCTTATCCGATGACAAACTCTACACAGCAGCCCACCTCCGGCGGGCTAAAAGTTGAAGCCAACGGCGTCAATGCCGTCCCGGAATCTGAACGCTACGGCTCGCCGTCCGGGCTGTTCCCGGTGTGGTTTTCCTGGAACGTCTCAATCCTCGGCATCGCCTACGGGATTTACGTTTACTCCCTGGGACTGAATGTCTGGCAGTCGATCAGCGCCGGTATTGTCGGCTATCTGATCTCCTGCTTCCTGGTGGGTATTCTGGCCGTCGGCGGCCCGCGAACCGGCCTGCCGACGCTGACCCAGACCCGCTTCTGCTTTGGCTATCACGGCAATAAATTCCCGACTCTGTTTGCCTATATTTCCAATATGGGCTGGAAGATCACCCTGATCACCCTCGCCTCCACCTCCGGCGCGGCGCTGTTTGCCAAACTCTGGCCCGCCGCCTTCGCGCTGGCCGACGGTAAGCCGACGCTCGGCTGCATACTCGGCTGGTTTATTCTCAGCCTGGCGCTGACCATGTCGGTGGCGGTCTATGGCCACCAGCTGATTATGAAGGTGGAAAAATACATCGCCTGGCTGACCGGCTTTATGAGCATTATCTTTATTTTCCTGATCCTGCCGCACATTCACTGGGATCGCGTGGGCGTCAGCGCCCATCAGGGCAGCCTGCTGACCTGGATCGGCGGCGCGGTGATGGCGATGACCATGGTGGGACTGGGCTTCCTGAACTATGGCGGCGATTTTGCCCGCTATCTGCCGAAGAAAACCCCGGCCTCGAAGGTGATTTTCTGGACCACGGCGGGCATCTCCTTCCCGGTCAGTATTCTGCTGATCCTGGGAACCCTGCTGGCCGACAGCAACCCCGACCTCAGCGCAGCGGCGGCGCAGTCACCGATATCCTCGCTGACCGACCTGCTGCCAATGTGGTTCTACGTACCGTTCTCCGTGGTGATTATTATCTCCCTGCTGTCGGCGGCGATTACCGGTATCTACAGCTCCGGTCTGGCGCTGCTGGCGCTCGGCCTGCCGGTCAGCCGCGCGGCGACCACCGCGATCAATGCACTGATTATCGGCTTCGGTGCGTTCTATCTGATGTTTATCTCCGACTCCTTTCTGTCGACCTTCCAGTCATTCCTGGCGTCGATCTCGGTGGTCATCGGCTCCGCCGGAGCTATTCAGCTGATTGATTTCGTGCGGCAGAAGCGCCTGGGCTGGGATGTGACCCTGGCCAACAAACCCGAATCGGGCGGCAGAAGCGGACGCTGGACGGCGCTGCTGGCGCTGTGCGTCGCCACGCTGGTCGGCCTGGGGACCATTACCTCCAGCGATCCTTATATCGCACATATCGTCGGGTTTTTACTGACCGATGAAGCCCGCAAAAGCCTGTTTGCCACCGCTAATATTGGCGTGATTGTGTCGATGGTGACCGGCGGCGGGATCTATGCGCTGCTGACTTTTGTGCTGAAGATTGAATCGGTTTCGGCATCTGATACTCAGAGCAGAAACCTTAAGGCGAACCATCCGCAGAAAGCGCTGTAACATACTTAGCGATAGCCGCTGCGCCGGCGAAAGCACATCAGACAGGCGCGGTGGCACAGCGAAGCCGGACGTTAAGCGTATAACGTTCGGCCTTCGCCGCATAAACCGGGCGGGCGTCTATTCTCCCCGGCGGATATCACCGGGGAAAAGTCGGTCAAAGTTCGAAGCGGTCCAGATTCATCACCCGGGTCCAGGCGGCAACAAAGTCCTTCACAAACTTCTCTTTCGCATCCTCACTGGCGTAAACCTCCGCCGAAGCGCGCAGCACGGCGTTGGAGCCAAACACCAGATCCGCGCGGGTGGCAGTATATTTCACCTCCCCGCTCTGACGATCGCGCCCTTCAAACCGCTCGGCGCTGGCATCTGTCGCTTTCCATTCGGTACGCATATCCAGCAGATTAACGAAGAAGTCGGCGGTCAGTTCGCCCGGCCGGTCGGTAAATATTCCGTGCTGGCTGCCGTCGTAGTTGGCACCCAGCGCACGCAGTCCACCCACCAGCACCGTCAGTTCCGGCACGGTCAGCGTCAGCTGCTGGGCTTTATCGATCAGCAGGTTTTCAGTCGAACCGCCGCCGTGCCCGCGATAGTTGCGGAAACCATCGGCCAGCGGCTTCAGCCAGGCGAATGATTCGACATCGGTCTGATCCTGACGTGCATCCACGCGGCCCGGGGTAAACGGCACCTCGATGTCCACTCCGGCCGCCTTCGCCGCCAGTTCCACGCCCACCGCACCGGCCAGCACAATCACATCCGCCAGCGAAGCTTTTTGCACCGACTGCTGGATCGCTTCCAGCTTCGGCAGCACGCGGGCGGCAACGGCGTTGACCTTCCATTCGCGCTGCGGCAGCAGGGCCAGCCGTGCCCCGTTGGCACCGCCGCGCTTATCGCCGCCGCGGAAGGTGGAGGCCGAAGCCCACGCCACCGACACCAGCTCACTGACCGTCAAACCGGAGGATTTGATTTTCTCTTTCAGTAACGCAATATCGCCGACCGTTGGGTGATAAACCGGCTGCGGCAGCGGGTCCTGCCAGATTAAATCTTCTTTCGGGACTTCCGGTCCGATGTAGCGTGCTTTCGGCCCCATATCGCGGTGGGTCAGCTTGTACCAGGCGCGGGCGAAGGCTTCATTAAACGCCTGCGGATCGTTCAGGAAGCGGCGCGAAATCTTCTCGAATTCCGGATCGAAGCGCAGGGTCAGATCGGTGACCAGCATGGTTGGCTTATGCTTCTTCGCACTGTCGAAGGCATCGGGGATCACATCCCCCGCATTGCTGGCTTCAAACTGAATCGCCCCTGCCGGGCTGCGGGTCTGCACCCACTCGTATTTGAACAGGTTCTCGAAGAAATAGTTGCTCCACTGGGTTGGCGTTTGCGACCAGGTCACTTCCAGACCGGAGGTAATGGCATGCGCACCGGACCCGCTGCCGTAGCTGCTGGCCCAGCCCAGGCCCTGAGCTTCAATCGGTGCGGCTTCCGGATCGGCGCCCACGTGGCTGGCCGGTGCCGCCCCGTGGGTTTTCCCCAGCGTATGGCCACCGGCAATCAGCGCAACGATCTCTTCATCGTTCATACCCATATTGCCGAAGGTGGCGCGAATGGCGGGTGCCGCCGAAGCCGGATCGCCGCTGTGTTCCGGGCCTTCCGGGTTGACGTAGATCAGCCCCATTTCGGTTGCCCCCAGCGGCGACTGCGCCAGCGCTTCCGGATGACGGTGCTCAAGCCAGGTTTTTTCATCACCCCAGTTCACATCCTGATCCGGTTCCCAGACGTCTTCACGCCCGGCACCGAAGCCGAAGGTGCGGAAGCCGGAGTTTTCCAGCGCCACGTTACCGGCAAGAATATAGAGGTCGGCCCAGGAAATTTTCTGGCCGTATTTCTGCTTCACCGGCCACAGCAGGCGGCGCGCTTTATCCAGGCTGACGTTATCAGGCCAGGAGTTGAGCGGCGCAAAGCGCTGCTGACCGCGTCCGGAGCCGCCGCGTCCGTCAACCGAGCGGTAGGTCCCCGCGCTGTGCCACGCCATACGAATAAACAGTCCGATATAGCTGCCCCAGTCGGCGGGCCACCAGGACTGCGAATCGGTCAGCAGCGCTTTCAGATCGCCTTTCAGCGCGGAATAGTCGAGTTTGGCGAACTCTTTACGGTAATCAAAAGATTCACCTAATGGATTAGATCGGGAGGAGTGCTGGTTTAACAGGTCAACGCGCAGCTGGCTAGGCCACCAGTCGCGATTGCCCGTGCCGCCGCCGGAGGTTTGATTCGGTTTCCCCGCATGGAAAGGGCATTTACCGGCCGGGGCTTCTCTGTCTGCTTCAACAATCGGCTTTGCATCGTTTGCTTCTTGATCGGTCGAATTGCTCATTGCTCTACTCCTGTTGTTATTCTCTGGCTACTCTATACGCGGGTTTAAGCGGGTCACATTTGAAACACCCTATATATTTAATAGCCTTTTCCTTACTTTCTGAGAGAAGTAATAAACAAAACCTATTAAACAAGAGGTTAGTCAACTCCAGATTGGGATAGTCTTATTTTCAGTGATTTTACAGCCGTTGAATGAGCCGTAACGCAAAAAGCCTGCATTATGCAGGCTTTTATGCAGGAAAATCGCCGTTTAGAGCGCTTTCAGCACGGCACTCAGAATGCTCAGCGCCCTGTGGAATTGGGCATCAGGAATAGTGAGCGGATAAAGAAAGCGGATAACATTGCCGTCAGTGCCGCAGGAGAGCAGCAGCAGACCGTTTTCCAGCGCTTGCTGTTGTACCTTGCGAGTCAGCTCCGCCGACGGCTGGCCGGTGGCCGGATCGTTCAGCTCAACGGCAACCATCGATCCCAGCGCGCGAACCTCCGCAATCGCCGCGCATTCCGTTTTCAGGCCGTTCAGCACCTCAGCCAGTTCGCTGCCGAGGCGGCGGGAGCGTTCGCAAAGCCGCTCACCGTCGATAATATCCAGCACCGCATGCGCGGCGGCCAGCGCCAGCGGATTCCCCGCGTAAGTACCGCCCAGTCCACCCGGTGCCGGTGCATCCATCACCTCGGCCTTACCGGCCACCGCCGACAGCGGCAGACCACCCGCCAGGCTTTTCGCCATCGTCAGCAAATCGACTTCCACATCCGGGTAATGCTCCATCGCAAACATCTCGCCGGTGCGGGCAAAACCGGCCTGTACCTCATCGGCAATCATCAAAATACCGTGCCGATCGCAAAGCTCACGCAGCGCCCGCATAAAATCGGCCGGAGCAATATTAAAACCGCCTTCCCCCTGGACCGGTTCCAGAATAATCGCCGCCACCTGCTTCGGGTCGATATCGGTTTTAAACAGCGTTTCCAGGCTGGCAAGGGCCTCTTCGGTGGACACGCCGTGCAGCGCATTAGGGTAACGGGCGTGGAAGACCTGTCCGGGGAACGGCCCGAAGCCCAGCTTATAGGGGGCCACTTTGCCGGTCAGCGCCATGGTCATAAAGGTACGACCGTGGAAAGCACCGCCAAAAGCAATCACGCCGGGGCGCCCGGTATACGCGCGGGCAATTTTCACCGCGTTTTCCACCGCTTCTGCACCCGTGGAGAAGAATGCCGTTTTGCACGGCGCGGCAATCGGCACGCGCTGGTTAATTTTCTCGGCCAGCGAGACGTAGCTTTCATAGGGAACAATCTGGTAGGCGGTATGCGTAAACTGCGTCAGCTGGCGGGTGACGGCCTCAATGATTTTTGCATGGCGATGCCCGGTATTCAGCACCGCGATCCCGGCGGAAAAATCAATATATTCGCGCCCTTCCACATCCCACAGCGTGGCATTCTCCGCCCGTTCGGCAAAGAAATTACACATCACGCCGATGCCACGAGGTGTGGCCTGCTGACGTCGTTGATTCAGTTCTGCGTTAGTCATCATATCCCTCACTTAAAGTCGGCAACTGGCGGATACCGCACGTTGAACGAACAGGTATGAATGATTATATAGCCCTGAACTGACATCTAAGGCGAGAGCCCATACCGATTTTTTAACCGGAACCATGACTCTCGCTTCCCGCCCTTCACTCAGAACGAATAAAGCAACCCGACTGAAAAATCGGTGGAATGGTCTTTAAATACGATATTGCTCTCGCGGACGTTTTTACCGAGTTTCGTGTAGCTGACGTCAGCATAGCTCCACCAGTTCTTATTGAAAATATGTGTCCATGTCAGGCGGGTATCTACGCTGTATAATCCCGATCCTGCTTTATATTTCGCATACCCCGAATGCGCACTCTGTGTCTCGGATATTCCGTAGAAGGTATTATTCGATCGGGCATCACCAAAGTTTGCATTAGAACCAATAACCAACGTATCACTGTCATTGGACCATATGTTGTAATTTATTCCCGCACGATATTTAACCCCCTGACTGTCGGTTAATGGCGCGGTTAAATTCGCTTCAATAGAGAATTGGTTACCGTAACTCCAACCCAGCGTGGTCGATGAAGTTAATGCTCCTTTTATCGACCCCATTCCTTTGAGTTTTGCTGAGCCTTCTTTCCAGCTTGAATTTTTATCACTACGTCCGGATGAATATCCCAGCGCCTGTGAAAAATAAAATCCATCCGTAAGTTCAAACATCATCCCCAGCCCTTCGGCATCATCCAGGAAAATGTTATTGTACTGAAAATGAAAGAAAGGCGACGGAGTGAAGGTTCTTTCATCAGAACCGCTGTATTTCCCGGCACTGACAAAGCCTAAACCAACTGTACTTACATGGTGTTCATTTTCAGCTGCACTAACCAATCCTGAAAAAAACACGCCTGTAAAAACACCCGCAGTGGATAAGCATTTAAAATTCATCTTCTTCATTCCCCAAATATATCTTATACTTCCTGAAACAAAGATTATTACTTGACCCAGTCAAGATACTGACAACTCACCATCAAGGTTTTATCAAGATGAAAAAAGTGTTAATCGTAGAAGATGACCTGGATGCAGCAAATGTACTTGAAGCCTATCTAAAAAGGGATCAATTCCACACGATGATAGCCAGTGATGGACAACGAGGATATGACCTTATCCTGAGTTGGAAACCGGACCTGATTCTTCTTGACGTAATGCTGCCAAATAAGAGCGGCACCGAAGTTTTATTGGATATCAGAAGAAAGAGCGACGTCCCAATCATTATGATCACCGCGATTGGTGAAGGCAGTGATAAAATCAGTGCGTTAAGATTTGGTGCTGATGATTATATCGTCAAACCTTACAATCCCGGAGAAGTGGTCGCCCGGATCCATGCCGTTTTACGGCGGAGTTCAGCTGTAAAAATAGTAAAAGAACTGCAGTTTGAAAATATTTATGCCGACACCGATGCGTTCAGAGCCTACGTCGAGATCGAAGGGGGGAATAATCATCTGGAATTGACACCAACAGAGATGAAGCTTTTGTTTACCTTCATGGCTCATCCTTTTAAGGCCTTTAGTCGCCAGTCGCTTCTTGAAGCCTGTGACCCGGAAAGTGATGCTCTGGAACGAGTAGTAGACACTCATGTCTACAATTTAAGAAAAAAACTGGATCTCGCCGGAAAAAAAGGAATGATTACTAACATTAGAGGCATTGGTTACAGGTTTAGCGACAAATGAAATTTCGAAATTATTTATTTTCAAGAAATAAAAAAAACACTATCACTCTTTGGCGCTGGATCTGCACCAGACTGCTTTCACTGGCGATAGGCGCTATCCTTATAATCACCTCCATTATTTGGTTAAGATATTATATCCCTGCCGTATTAATGAAAAACAAAATACCAGAGAGTGAGCGAAACGAACTTAATTTTTTGATTAAAGACCCTACAATTGACATAAATCGCTATCATGAAATTATTGACAAATGGTACGGACTAGAATTTTCAAATCCTGATTTTGAATTTTCAGACTGGGCTCTGGTGATCTCTCTCGTCATGGCTTCTATCCCTGTCATCATTTTCATCACGCTAAGAGCTGTCAGACCCTTATCAAAACATATTTCGCATCTGGCCGAGGTCGCGCGCGCGGTTGCTAAAGGCAATTTTGACGTCAAGGTGGAAACGCCAGGATCGGTACCCATCGAACTCAACCGATTGACTGAAGACTTAAATCTTATGTCGGTACAGCTCGCTCGTTATGATAAAGAGTTAAAAGCATCACATGTTGCCATTGCGCATGAGCTGCGCTCCCCCCTTACCGCGGCTATAGGTCGTCTGCAGGGTCTGATTGATGGCGTCTTCAGTCCCGATGCGGATCAGCATTTAATGGTCATGCGGCAGCTACAGCACCTTAACCACCTGGTTGAAGATCTTCATCTCCTGTCACTGGCGCGTGCAGGCGAGCTGTATCTCAATTATCAAAAAATTGCTATCAATGATGTGGTTCGAGAGAAAGTGTCATGGCTCAAGCCGAAACTACTGGAACTGGGTGTGGAGGTGAATATTTATGGTGAAAAAGAGTTGATGTGCTATGCCGATCATTTCAGGATAGGCCAGGTCATCTCTATTTTACTGGATAATGCGTTAAGATATGCCGCAGAGGGAAAAATAATAGACCTTACCCTCTTGAATGTAGACAACAATATCCTCGTGAATATCAGGGATTATGGCAATGGTGTGTCAGATTCCTTTTTAGAAGAAATGTTTTTACGATTCTCTCGTGCCGAAACGTCCAGATCAAGAAACTCCGGGGGCTCAGGATTGGGATTATCGATTGCGGATGCTATCTGCCATGCTCATCATGGCTCAATTTCAGTCAAAAAAAATGAGGATGGTGGACTGACATTTACCGTTTCCATCCCCAGGAATGATGACGCCAATAAATAATCCTGGCCCAGGTTAACCTGGTATATACAGGTTAACCCTTTAAATAAGAGAATTAAATCACCACCTTTCCGGTCTTCATGACGTTAGCCCACCTTCGTTTGTAATCCCACTCGGCTTCAAGAGAACCAATTGAAAAATGCATGATTTTATTCCTTTCTTCAGCATAACGTTTTGCAGACTCAATATTTTTCCACATCAGTAAACTTCCCGTACTCAATGCCGAATGCTTCGGGTTAACGCCACCATTAGGGACATCAAAATAGATCATGCCCGAACTCTCCGCGCGGAAAACAAGATCGAAGGCGGAGGGTTCTCCTGCAACAAAAAGTACATAGCCAAACATAAGATGCCTGAGAGATGTTATTGTGTCCTTTAATTCTTCTCTGCCATAGCATCTCACCGTATTCTGGAATCTGTTATTGAATAATCTGATATAGATATCTACCAGTTCCTCAACGGAAAAATGAGTTTGATCGATACATTCCCCGCCTGCCGCGATGAATTTTCGGTACTCATTACGCCGGTTTTTGTGCGTTCGGCTGGAAAAGGTTTCTTTTACCAGACAAATGGTCTTTTTTCGTGCCAGAGTGTAATTGACATTTAACAGACACTCTTTCATCAGAGGCGATATCCGATTACCTGATTCCGGCAGAAGAAATCGTTTTGTTTTATCTAATGGGAAAAGGACTTCATCATAAGAAAAGGGATAGCGGGACCACAGGTTAATGCCGATATCTTTATCATCAACGACCGGATAGGCTGCTACAACGTTTCCCTTCACCCTCTTATGATAATACGCCAGTTTCTTACCTGTTTTTTGCGTTGCATAATCCAGGACGTCAGGGTGAACGTTAACGCTGCCGCCGAACATCTCATAACACGCGCGATATATTTCTGCACTGCACGTCGACCAGCCATATAAACGTCGTTTAAGATTAATCATGAAATTAACACTCTTTAAAAAATCAGAGTGTATAATCATTATGTCAACACCAGGTCAAGGCCGCATTAAGGAATACAGTTCTTACCTTCTCTTCTTATTAACCTATCGAAAGCATCAAAACCAAACCCTCTCATCTTGATAATGTCTTGATAAATCCCCGAATCAGAATTAACAGACTTATGACATCCTGTTCAGATACGTGAATTCAATACTTCATGATGAAACAGAAGAATTGAAAACCTCCTGAATTTTAATTTTCATGACTGATGACAACCTCATCGAATCATAAAGGAATATTATGTCCCATCAAGATGATGTAATAATGCTTCCCCTGCCCTTATCGCCATGGAAACTCTGTTTGTCGCTTTTTCAGGGAAAACATATCCCCCATGAACTCTGGAATTCGAAAAAATTCCGTCACAAGTTTTTAGCGCGCAGTCTGCTTATGCCGTTTACGACGCATAAACTGTTAAAACTGCTTACCGGGCATCCCAGCTACGAGAGACTCCTGCTTGCTCAGCCGCGCCTGCCGTGCAGACTACATCGCCCTTATCTGACCAGCATCCTCAGTCGACAGGATGGGTTGGAGGCGATTTTGTACCATTACACCGTTATGCAGACGGTTGTCACTCCCGATGTTTTTAACCGGCATCTTGATAACTCGCTGTGTATCGCAGAATTTGAAACGAAATACGCAGAATCGTTTCGTCTTAACTTTGTCTCCACGCACAAATTAGACCGAGAAGGCGAATCCAGTCTTATTCTTAGCGATGGCGCGGGTGATTTGCTGTGCTCCGTCACCTTCACGCTGATTGAGTGTGACGGCGTAAGAGGGATGATGGTGGGTGGCTTACAGGGTCCCAATGGTGAAAGCGCTCGGGAAAGGATCCAGCGCGCGACTAAAAATCTTCACGGCATGTTTCCCAAAAGGCTGGTTTTCGAGTTCCTACTGTCTATCGCGCAACGCTTTAAGGTGAAGACAGTACTGGCCGTATCTAACAGAACGCATGTTTATCAGTCACTGAGATACAGGAACCGTAAAAAACACATGCATGCAGACTATGATGAATTCTGGGAAAAATCAGGCGGCTACCCATCATTTGATGATTATTATTTGCTCCCTACCAGCACTCACAGAAAGGCACTTGAAGATATACCGAGCAAAAAAAGGTCCGAATACCGCAAACGCTATCAGCTACTGGATGACATTTCTGCCCAGATCGATCGGCAACTTTCCAGTAACCGCTGCATCTGAGCAGCTAAGGGGATTTGAGCAAAACCGGTCGCTGCAAACATCGCTTCAAATGGCTGCACGGTTGAAGGCGTTGGGGCGGCTTGCTGCACTGGCGCAAGTATGTCCCTATAGCCTGACGCACGGACAACAACCACCGAATTCAATATGTAAACTTAGTACACTTCACAAAACCACGTTACGGACTCAGTTTGTAGAGCCAGATTTCCCACAGCCATCTCCGCTATCAAGGGGACGGGGGGAAACTGCGCTAAGCCGGACGTAACGCGCCATGGACGGCGCGTTCCGAGGCACGCAGGGATGCGGGTTTTGCCGCTCCGGCGTGCGCAGTCTCCCCCCGGCCCTGACCACGATCGTCCGGGCGACCTTCGCACAGCCATCACCGGTCTGGCCCCCCGATCGCCCAGCCAGCCAGTCAACGATCCGATCAGCCGATCAGCCAGTTACACCACCGCTGCCCCCGGCCGCCAGCTCATTGCCTGCTGCTGCAACCCCCACATCTCGGCATACAGCCCGTCCGCCGCCATCAACTGCTGATGATCCCCCTGCTCCACAATCCGCCCGTCATCCATCACCACAATCCGATCGGCATAGCGTACCGAAGAGAGCTTATGGGCAATCACTAGAACCGTTTTCCCTGCGGTCAGCGACTGCATCGCCAGCTGGATATCGCGCTCATTTTCCGGGTCCAGCGACGCGCTGGCCTCATCGAGAATAATCAGCGGCGCATCCTTCAGCAGCGCGCGGGCAATCGACAGCCGCTGTAGCTCGCCGCCCGAAAGATGCACCCCGCCCGCGCCCACCAGCGTATCCATCCCGTCGGGCAGACTGTCGATCAGCGGCAGCAGCCGCGCGGCTTCGCACACCCGCCGCAGCGCCTGCAAATCCGCATCCGGCTTCGCCACCCGCAGGTTATTGGTGATGGTGTCATTCAGCACGTAGCTCTGCTGAAACACCACGCTGATATACGACTGCCAGTGGCTGGCGTCCATCTTCGCGGTATCAATCCGCTGCGAATCGCTGCCGACCCAGATAGTGCCGCCCTCCAGCGCCCAGAAGCGGGCAATCAGCGATGCCAGCGTTGATTTCCCCGAGCCGGACGGCCCGACCAGCGCAGTCACCTGCTGTGCCTCAATGGTCAGATTCAGCCGTTCGAACAGGCGCGGTTTATCGGGATAAGCAAAGCTGACGTTCTCCAGCCGAATGCGTAGCCGGTCGGGATCGCGCATCTCATTGCCCTGCGGCAGCTCCGGCAGATCGAACACTTTGGCAATGCGCCCGGCGGCCAGACCAAAGTAGTTCAGCTCGGCGAGGAACATCGAAATATTCAGCAGCGGGCGGAAGAAGCGCACGGCGGCGATCAGGAACATCAGCACCTCGGCCATCGGCAGGGTCTGCCCCAGCCAGGCCCAGCTGACCGCCGCCAGCAGCACGATAAATCCGCACTCCACCAGCAGATTAAAGCTGTAAACCGGCCAGGCGCTGGCCTTCTCGGCGGTCAGAGACTGCCGCCAGGTCGTCTCCAGCACCTTATCCAGTCGGCCAAACGCCTGCCCGGTCATCCGGCTGGCCTTCAGCTCTTTAATGCCGTCGATATACTCCATCAGCGCATCGTTCAGGCGGAACATCAGCGCCTGCATCTGCGCCGTCCAGCGGCGCGCGTAGCGGCGGGTCAGCAGGAAAGCCGCCACCGCCAGCGGCAGGGTCGACAGCATCGCCAGCCCCATACGCCAGTCCTTAAACAGCAGACCCAGCGCGAAGAAGCACACCACGGAAACGCTGGCGATAAACGGCGCGTACAGATGGGTGAAGATCTTCTCGCTCATATCGAT
Organism: Erwinia sp. S38; assembly: GCF_016624545.1. NCBI lineage: Bacteria > Pseudomonadati > Pseudomonadota > Gammaproteobacteria > Enterobacterales > Erwiniaceae > Erwinia > Erwinia sp. S38. The sequence goes on from NZ_JACVTS010000015.1 coordinate 16,157, forward strand.
ATCCTTCAGCAGCGTATTGTTCACGCTGCTCATATCGGTGCGATAAAAGAAGCCCATCGGCAGCCGCCGCAGGTGTTCACCCAGCGATTTGCGCAGCTGATATCCGGCGCGGAAGCCCATCAGCGACAGGTTGAAGTTCAGCACCCTTGCCAGCGCCACGCGCACCAGCATCAACAGCAGGCAGCCCGCCGCCAGCGTGAACTGCCAGCGTAAATCCGGCGCGCCTGAAAGCATGTCGAGCAGGATGTAAAACAGCAGCGCGTAAGGCACCGAGGCGAGAAACGCATCCAGCACCGTCAGCAGCACCATTTTGCGCAGGCCGCTAAGCGCGTTGCCGACCTGTTTCATCAGCTTGAAAATATCATTCATGCACCACCTCCGGCTGCCGTACCGGCAGATGCCATTCGCGCGCCTGCTGGTGCGCCTGCCACATATGCAGATACAGCGGACAGGCCGCCAGCAGTTCAGCGTGCGGCCCTTCCGCCACGTTCGCTCCCTGGGACATCACCACAATCTTATCGACCTCGGTCAGCGTGTTCAGCCGGTGGGCAATCACCAGCACCGTTTTGCCCTGCATCAGCGCCGACAGCGCCTGCTGGATCAGCGCCTCGTTGCGCGCATCGGAAAACGCCGTCGCTTCGTCGAGGATCAGGATCGGCGCGTTTCTGGCGATGGCGCGGGCGATCGCCAGCCGCTGCGCCTGCCCGCCGCTGAGCATGCCGGGCCGTATTGGGGTGTCATAGCCCTGCGGCAGGGCGCGGATAAAGTCATCGGCGCAGGCCGCACGCGCCGCCGCCCGGATCTGCGACTCGCTCAGTGCGGTGTTGCGCATGCGGATATTGTTCTCCACCGTTTCTTCAAAGATAAACACGTCCTGGAATACCACGCTGACCAGCGACATCAGCTGCTCCAGCGGCATCGCCGTGATCGGCACGTCGCCAATCAGCACCTCGCCGCGCTGGTATTCGTACAGCCGGGGGATCAGCTGCGCTGCGGTGGTTTTCCCCGCGCCGCTGGGGCCAACGATAGCGGTGATCTGATGCTGGCGGGCGGTAAAACTGAGGTTTTCCAGCGTCGCTTTCTGACTGTTGCCGTGGGTAAAACCGACCTGCTCGAAGCGGATATCGTAGTGCTTCAGCGTCGCCCACTGCCCGCCTTCCTGCTGCACGGGCATGGTGGCGAAGTCGCGAATGTTTTCCACCCCTTTCAGCAGCTCGCTGAACATGCCGGCAAACTGCAGCAGATTAAACAGAGGCTCCATCAGCCCCACGCCAAGCAGCAGGAACATAAACAGCGTCGCCAGCGTCACCTCGCCCTGGGCGAACAGCCAGATCCCCACCGGCATCAGGCACAGCAGCCCGATGTCGATGCTGATTTTGAACAGCGCCATCGGCGTACGCGTGTCGCGTAGCCAGCCGCTGACCAGCTGATAGTGCTCATCCACCGCGCGGGCATAGCGGCGATGGGAGTCCACCGTCATATTGAAGGTTTTTACCAGCGGCATGCTTTTCACAAAGTCGGTGATGCTGGTATGCAGATCCGCCACCACCCGGTGATAGTCGCCGATGCGCCCGCTGAAGCCGCGAAAGATCCAGCACTGCATCAGGATCGCCACCGGCAGCGGGATCAGCGCCACCAGCGCCAGCCGCCAGTCAAAGAAAAACAGCAGCAGCGCGGCGGCGGGCGGGGTGACAATCGCTGCCGCCATATCCGGCAGATGATGGGCGACAAAAGTTTCGATGCGGCCAATATCGTCGGAGATAATCTTCTTCAACCGGGCGGAAGTATGCTGGTGGCAGACGCTGAGCGGCAGCCTGCCGACCCGTTCGATCACCCGGCGGCGCAGGTCGAACAGCAGCCGGAAGGCCGCCTGGTGCGACAGCAGGCCGGAGGTGAGCTGCAGGGCGATTTTCAACGCCAGCGCCAGCGCCGCCAGCCCGACCCACTGCCACACCTGTCCGGCGGTCAGCCCGCGATCGTTGAGCATACCGTCCACCAGCCGCCAGACCAGCACGTACGGCACCAGCGCCAGCAGCGAATAGCACACCGCCAGGCTCATCGACAGCGCCAGCCGCGCCCGCTGGGTGCTGACCAGCGCCATCAGCCAGCGAAAGGCGCTGCCGTTTTGCGGCTCGCTCATTGCGCCACCTCATTCAGCGGCTGCGGTTCATCGGGTGAACGGTCCGGCACGCGGCGGAAGCAGCGCATAATCACCAGCGCAATCACCGCGCCGAACAGGGCAGCCATATAGAAGGTGTTGGCAAAGCCGAGGTAGTGCGCCAGCGTGCCGCCAATCACCATCGCCGTGCTGCTGCCGAGCACTTCGCAGCACTGAAGCAGGGTAAAGTCGGTGCCCGGCTGCACCACCGAACCGTCTTTTTCCCCTTCGCTCCAGCACATAAACCAGGCGAACAGCGCCACGCAGCACAAGTTAAAGAAGAAGCCTTCCAGCACGAAGAAGGTGAAGACCCACTGGGTGGAGGCGCGATCCGCACTTAAAGACAGCGCCATCCCCAGCCAGCACAGCAGGCTGCCCGACAGGCCGATCAGCGTCAGCCGCGCGCTGCTCAGCCAGCGGTGCAGCACGCCGGATGCCACGGCCCCGGCGATATAGCTGACGATCAGCACGCTGCCGGAGATCAGCGCGATCTGGTCGAGGCTGACGCCCATATCCACCAGCAGCGGCGACACCAGGCTGGCACCCAGGGTGCTGGCGGATTTAAACAGCAGCGCGGTGAGGATCACCGGCTTCCAGTGTTTGCGGCGGAAGATATAGCGCAGTGCAGCGCCCTTCTCGCCCAGCGGTGCCACTTCAGCGGGCTGGCGGGCAAAGTGGCGCAGATGAAGCTGGAACGGCAGATGGCAGACCACCTGGATCAGCAGGCACAGCAGCACCGTGCCCTGCCAGCCGGTGCGGTAAAAGACATACAGGCTGACCACTCCGCCCACCAGCATACCGAGGCTGAAGCCCGCCACCTGGCCGACGTTGACGTTAACGTGGCGGCTACCGGCGAAGGTGCGCACCGCCAGCGCATCCACCGCCACATCCTGAGTGGCGTAGAACAGGTTCACCGCCGTGACCATCACCACCAGGCCGATAATATGCCCGGCGGGATCGAACCAGAACAGCGCCGCGATCGCCGCCAGCGACAAGAGTTTTAACAGCTGTATCCACGCCAGCCCGGCGGGCAGCGCGCGGAAGCCCCACGGGCGGCGGTTCTCCAGCCACGAAGCCCAGATAAACTTAAACGCCCACGGCAGCATACTCAGGCCAACCAGGCCGATAAAGCGCAGATCCGCCCCCTGCTCGCGCAGTATTCCCGGCAGGGCAAACAGGGCAAAGCCCAGCGGCGTGCCCTGCGCGCAGTAAAGGCCGAACAGGCTGACGATATTCGCATTATATTTCATGATATTCCTTCACTGAGGCACCGGATGCACGGCCGCACTCGCGGTTTAAAAATTCCAGCAGCGCACTGCGCTGATGCTGAAGATAGAAATGACCGCCGCTAAACACCTTCAGGTTGAAGCGATGTCCGGTCACCCTTTCCCACTGCGACATCTCCTCCACCGACACTTCGCTGTCGCGCTCGCCGACGGCGGCAAAGACCGGGCAGCTGAGTTTTTCCGTGCAGCGGCGCTGGTAGGTTTCAATCGCCTGGAAATCGGCGCGAAATACCGGCATCAATAGCGTCAGCAGCTCGCTGGCCTGCCCCGACGGCATCTCATCACCGGAAAGCCGGGTGACTTTATCCATCAGGCGGCTGTCGCTCTGGCGGTAGTAGTCGCTGCCGCTGTTGCGGTGCGGGGGCAGGCGGCCGGACACCGCCAGCCCGTCCACCGGTCTGCCCTGTTTTTGCAGGCGCAGCGCCACTTCAAACGCCAGCGCCGCCCCCATGCTGTGTCCGAAGAAAAAGGTCGGACGGCGCGGCAGAAAGTGGCAGGCGGCGGCCAGCCGATCGGCCATCTGATGCAGGCAGGTCAGCGGCGTTTCGTTCATCCGCGCGCCGTGGCCCGGCAGCTGGGTGGCGTAAAGCGCGCTTTCCTGCGCCACGCCGTCGCGCCACGGCAGAAAGTACTCGGCCATGCCCCCGGCGTGATGGAAGCAGACCAGCTGCCGGGAGGTGCCCGCACGCAGCAGGCGTAAAGGTTGTTCAGTCATCGTCTTGCTCCTCGCCCTGATTAAACGCGGCCCACGCGGCGGCAGGCAGCGGCGGCGGCGCGTCGAAGGTCACGCTCTGCGGATTGCCGACCTGGCTCATCAGATCCTTCCAGGCGGCGGTCAGCGCCAGCAGCTGCTGGGCATGCTGCGGCTGAGGATCGGCCATCCGCGCGGCAAATTCCCGCAGCGCATGGCGCACCGCCGACGGCCACTGTTCCGCCAGCACGCCGTCCAGATCGTCACGGTTATCCTCGGCCAGCGCGTACAGCGGCGTGCGGTAATAGTGCGGCGCATGCTCCGGCGGCAGCGGTTCACGGCAGCCGGTTTCGGTGCGTTCGCGCGGGATATGCATCTGCGCATGCCACAGCACCGGGCCGTGGGTATTGGCCAGCAGCAGGTTGCCGCCCGGCAGGCCCACGCAGATGCGGTGCATAATGTGGAAGTGATTATCGGGATCGGCGGGGTCGAGCTGATTTTGCAGATTCAGCGCGATCGGTACCCCGGCAATCACCCCACGCAGCGGGCTGAACGGCGGCGTGCCCTGCATCTGCGATCGCAGCGCCTGGCTCCAGCCGTCCGGCGCTTCAAAGGCGCAGGGGGCGAAGCGGCCAAAGGCGCGGCCCAGAATATCCAGCAGGCTACAGATCACCTGCACGCCGCAGGTGGCATCGATAAACAGCGCCTTTTGCTCCGCCAGCGCGTGCTGCACCACGCGGATGAAGCGCCGCACCGCCGGACTGTGCGGATAGTGGGTGTTCACGTGATAGGTGCAGCCGTGTTTACGGGCCAGCTTCAGGCACTGCGCCACGTCGCTCTGATAAACCGGATGCTCCTGCAATACCGAGATGCCGCGCTGCAACAGCGCCCGGGCGATTTCGCTGCCCGCCCCGCCGACGATGGCCGAGCGGATCACCACGCAGGCGATATCAATATCCCCCGGCAGATCGTCCACCTGCTGATAGAGCGGCACGCCGTACTTTTCCGCCAGATCGCGGGATCGCTGGCTGCCGCGCGCCACAATGCCCGCCAGCTCAAACCCGGCGAACGGCTGATTAAACGCGGAAAGATAGACCTGGCCAAACAGCGTACCGCAGACCACCACGCGTAACGGACGGCTCATAGCTCCCCCTCGGTAAACTGTGGCTGTTCGGCAGGCAGCACGCTGGAAGTGAACTGCGCCAGCAGGCCACGCGCGTGCAGCGCATTGAGCAGCGGTTCCGCCGTCAGTACCTGCGGCAGCCACTTCAGACCGCCCGCTGGCTGGCGCAGCAGCGCATCCGCCGCCAGCGCCGCCACGCTGCCGGTCAGGCGGTAGCTGTTGGCGAAGCGCAGCCGCAGCTCCAGGTTGACCGGCTGCCCGGCCTGGGTGCCCCGCGCCTGGAGCCAGAAGTGCTGCTGTTCGCCTTCGGCAGCGGTCAGTTCGGTGCTCAGCCGCACCAGTTCCGCCTGCGCCTCATCCTGCTGCTGGCAGGCCAGCAGCATCTGCGCATCGGCCACCAGGCTGTAGGCGGCCAGATTGCCCAGCCCGAACTCGCCGGCCAGCTGCTCCAGCTCGAAGCTGAGGAACGGCAGCGCGTCAAACGGCCGGGCGGCGGTGGGAATCCTCACCCGCTGCTGCACCGAAGCCCGCTGCATTTCCCCGTTGGCAATCACCGTGCCTGCCCGGCCCTGCTCCTGATAAGGATTGAGGCTGGCAATGAAATCCGCAGCGGAAACGGCGGTAAAGCGCTCGATGCCGCCGCCGTAAAGGGTGATATGGGAAACGTGCGCCAGCCGCGCCAGCGCATAGCGCGGCAGCATCGCCGCCAGGCCGGGGGTTAACCCGGCTCCCAGCACGCAGGCGCGTTGGGCCAGCGCGTGTTGCAGCCTGCCGTCCTGAGCGATTTCACGCCACAGCGGCGGATCGCCCGCCACATCAACGTAGTCCGCCCCCGCCAGCAGCGCCGCCTGCGCCACCCGCACGCCAATCAGCGAAGACGGACCGGCAGCGTTGAGCACCAGATCGGCCCCGCGACAGACGTCCGCCAGCGCCTGCGCATCGAAGATATCGCACTGCCGGTAGTCCGCTTCCAGCCCGCCGGGGCTGCGCCCGACCACCGTTACCCGGTAATCGAGCGACCGCAGCAGCGCTACCGCCGCGCGGCCTACTTCCCCCCGGCCGCCGGTGACAATAATGTGTTTCATCCTGCCCTCCGCTGCTGTTCCAGATGCTGCGCCAGCGGCGCGACGTTTTCCGCGCTCATGCAGCTGAAGTGGTCGCCCTGCAAATAGACATAGCGCACTTCATCGATGCACACCCCTTCCCAGAACGACTTCATATCGCGCTGGAGCGCAGGCAACAGATAGGTATCGCCCTGCTGGCAGGCGAAGGTCATCTCCCCGGCAAAAAAGCCCGGCTTGTAGCAGCAGATGCCGCGAATGCTGTGGCGGAACACCGCGCACATGCGCTGCCACTCGGCTTCCGCCAGGGCGGGCTGGCCGCCGGAATTGCCGACGATGGCGGCGGTCAGCTCGTTCAGACGCTGCTCCGGCGTGCGCTGCTGTACTTCTTCATAGGCGCTGGCGAAAGCGGTTTTGCCCTGTTCACGGGCGACGCGCGCCACGCACTGCGGAGTGATGGACGCCGGGTTGCGGTGCAGGATCTGCTGATAGACCTCCTCCAGCTCCAGTCTGTCCAGCGGCCACGGTGCATCAATGCCCAGCGCCCAGACGATAGCCATATCGATCATCAGCGGATCGTCAATCACATAAGGAATGCGGTAGCTGCTGGCTACCGTGACCGACGCCAGCGGGGTCTGGTTTTCCATCGCCTGACGGGCGATTTCATACGCCAGCAGGCCGCCTTTGCAGTAGCCGAACAGGTGAGCGTCCGGCGCGACGGCGCGGATCTCCGCCAGATAGTCGCTGGCCAGCCGCGCGATCAGCCCCTCGGCGGGCAGGTCGAGGAAGGCCTCGGTATTGGCAACGCTGATGGCGTATACCGGTCCGCTTAGCGCCTCTACCAGCGACAGGCACGGCAGCACCGTGCCGCTGCCTTCATGCAAAATAAACACCGCTTCGCCGTCGCCCGGCTTCAGGCAGGCGACCTTCGCGTAGCCGTCGCCGCTCTCTTCCTTTGCCGCGCCCTGCTCGCGCAGGTAGTCCGCCAGCGCGCGCACCGTCGGCTGTTGCAGCACCTGGCGCAGGCTGCCCTCCCACGGCACACGGTCGGCACCGAGCGCTTCGCGGATGCGGCTGACCCACTGGGTGATCAGCAGCGAGTCGCCGCCGCTGGCGAAGAAGTCATCCTCCGGTCCGATGGCGGCGTTATTCAACAGTTCGCGGCACAGGCTCAGCAGCTGGGTTTCCAGCGCGTCGCTGCCCGCCTCGCAGGCTGACTGCGCCGTATTTTCGGCGGCGGCAGGCAGCTCCGGCAGCTGGCGACGGTCGATCTTGCCGTTCACCGTTACCGGCAGCGCTTCCAGCACCGCCAGTCTGGCCGGGATCATCGCGGCGGGCAGCTGCGCTTTCAGGGCGGCCAGCAGCGCCTGCGGTTCACAACGCTGGCGGCGGGAGTTGAACTGCGCCAGCATAAAGCTCTGGCCGAGGCGCGATACCGCATCTTGCTCCGGCGGCCACGCCCACAGGGATTCCGCCCCGACGTCATCCAGCGCCGCCAGCCAGCGATCCTGCGGCATAAACGGCGAGTCAAACTCCAGACGCTCGTCGGCAAAGCCGGTCAGGCCGTGTTTGAACTCCATCGAGGTCATCAGCTGGTAGTTGTCCCGGGTGGCTTCGATAATCAGCAGCCAGCCGCCGGGGGCCAGCAGCTGGCGCAGATTAGCCAGCCCGTCGCGCGCCACTACCGCGTTATGCAGCACGTTATTGGAGACGATCATGTCGAACTGACCGCAGTCCAGCCCCTGTTCCAGCGGTGGGCGGTTGAAGTCGTAGAGCTGATAGCGGACGAAGTCGTGCTGCTGATAGCGCTGGCGCGCCTCGTTAAGGAAGAACGGCGAAACGTCGGTAAAGGTGTACTCCACGTCATAACCCGCCAGCAGCGGGATCAGCACGTTACTGGTGCCGCCAACCCCTGCGCCGATCTCCAGCACCCGCACCCGACGGCGTTCGGCCATCGTGCGGACCTTTTCTTCCGCCGCGTGCAGCAGCAGATGGTTCATCAGTCGGCTGATCAGGTTGTTCTGATAGGCGTGGGTCGCCACATCGAGCTTGCCGTCCGGGAACAGCAGATTCAGCGGATCTTCTTCGCCGCGCAGCAGCTCCGGCAGGCAGCGGCTGCTGCGCTCCAGATAGGTCAGCAGGCCGCCGTTGTCGTCCAGCCCGGCAATCAGCTGCTCACCGCGCTGCCACAGGCGGGCGATCACGGCGGTATCAACCGACTGTTGCAGACGATAGCGGTCGCCGTCCTGCACCAGCATGTCGTGTTGCACCAGCGCGCGCAGCCAGCGGCGCACCAGCTGGCGGTTTTCTTCCGCCACGCCGCCGCTCTGCATCATCTCATCAAGCGTTACCGGCTGGCCGACGTTCAGCGCCCGGCTGTCACACAGCGCCTTCACCATATGCATCAGCGCCACGCGGTCCAGCGCGTCGGTCAGTTCGGCAATCTGCCCGCGATCCAGTGAAGCGGTCACGCTGCTCGCCGCCTGCTGAAGCGACGGCACTACCGCCTGCCACTGGGCATTTTCCTGCGGACCGGCCGCCGCCAGCATCGCCGGTTCCACGTAAGCGTGCAGCTCTTTCTGCATCGCACCACCGCGCACCACCACCGACGCCTGCGCCACCTGCGGCAGCCGCGACAGCGCCGCTTCGATCTCGCCCGGCTCCACGCGATGCCCGCGAATTTTCACCTGCTGATCCAGTCGGCCGAGGAAGATCAGCACGCCGTCGGCGTTGTAGCAGCCGCGATCGCCGGTGCGATACCAGCGCACGCCGCGCTCGTCGGTGATAAAGCGATTGGTGGTTTTCTCCGCGTCGCCCCAGTAGGCCAGGGCCACGCCGCGCCCGCCGATCCACAGCTCGCCCGGCACCCAGTCCGGGCAGTCTTCGCCCACCGCGTTGACCACGCGGAACTGCTGATTAGCCAGCGGCAGGCCGTACGGAATGCTTTGCTGATAGTGATGTTTCGGGTCGATCGGCCAGCTGTTAGACCAGATTGCTGCCTCGGTCGCGCCGCCAAGGCTCAACTGGCGGGCCTGCGGCGCGCAGCGGGCGATGGCCGCGGGCAGCCCCACCGGTATCCAGTCGCCGGACATCATCACCGACCGCAGCGAGTCCAGCGTGGCGTTTTCGGTCGCCAGATAGCCGGTCATCATATTCATCAGCGCCGGAACCGAGTTCCACAGCGTCACCCGATGTTCACGGATCAGCCGCGCCCACTGCGCCGGGTTGCGCTGGTCGGCCTCGGCGGGCAGCACCAGCGCGCCACCGGCACCGAGCACGCCAAAGATATCGAACACCGACAGGTCAAAACTGATCCGGGAGAGCGCCAGCAGGCGGTCGTCGGCGGTTAATGCCAGCCGCTGTTGCAGATCGTGCAGCGTATTGCGCGCCGCATCGTGGCTGATGACCACGCCTTTTGGCTGCCCGGTACTGCCGGAGGTATAGATAATGTAGGCGGCATCCTGCGGATCGATCTGCGACGCTACGGTCTGCGGTTCCAACGCCACGGGGTGCAGCACATCCACCGCCGCCACGCCCTGCTGCTGCCACGCCTGCTGCTCAAGGTGCCCGGCGACCAGCACCGCCTTCACTCCGGCGTCGGCGACGATCTGGGCGATGCGCTGCTCCGGCTGCCCGGCGTCGACCGGGATATAGGTGCCGCCCGCCAGCAGCACCGCCAGCGCGGCGATAATCTGCTGGCGACGCACGTTCAGCACCAGCGCATAGCGGCCCGCACCGGCCAGCGCAGCGGCCAGAGTCTGCGCCTGGTGCAGCAGTTCGCCATAGGTTACTTCACCGTCGTCATCAATCAGCGCCACCGCCTGCGGCCGCTGTGCCGCCTGCTGCAGCAGATCGTCGTGCAGTAATCCGCTGGGGATATCGCGGGCGGTGTGGTTAGCGCGTGCGCGCGTCTGCTGCTGCGCGCCGGGCAGCGCCAGCTGGACCGGCTGCTGCCAGCAGCGATCGTCCTCCAGCACCCGAGCGATCTGGCTGCTAAAGGCATCAAACATTGCCGCCACGGTGCCTTCAGGGAACACACCGTCGATCACATCCCAGTTAATCAGCAGCCCGCCCTGGAACAGCATCACCTGGCAGTCGATCCACACCTGCGGCGTCTGGCTGATGCCCCAGGTAAAGTGCGCATCGTCCGGCAGCGCACTGGCGGTATCCGGCGCGTGCTCATCGCTGACCAGCGCACTGGTAAACACCACCGGCATACGGGCACGCTGGCTGCCGCGCTGGCGTGCCAGTTCACGGATGGTCGACACGCCGGAAAAGGCGTTATGCTCCAGGTCCTGCCACAGGCGGGTTTGCAGCTGGTTTACCCGCTCGCCGAGCGTGCAGGTAGCGCGCAGATCCGCCTCCAGCAGGCTGACCGAGGTAAAGTCACCGATCAGCGCGGCCACCTGCGGGTGCACGTCCGGGCGATCCATCACCGTCAGGTTGAGGCAGAAATGACGGCTGGCGGACCAGCGCGCCATGGTTTCGGCATACAGGGTCAGCAGCAGCGCGGAGGGCGAAACGCCCTGCTGCTGGCAGCGTGACCGCAGGCGCTGCCACTGGCTGGCGTCCCACTGCTGGCTGAGGCGGAAGAACGACGGCGTTCCCTCGTTGGCGGCCTCCGGCAGCAGCGGCAGCTGCGGGCATTCCGGCAGGCTTTCCAGCCGTTCCAGCCAGAAATCCCGCGCTTCGGCATAGCGGCGATGACGCTGCTGACGCTGCTGGTACTGGATCACATCGCGGAAGCTCACGGTGAGTTCATCACCGGCGGACTCCCCGCGATATTCCCGCCACAGCTCGGCCAGCAGGATCTGAATACTCAGCGCGTCGGCAATCAGCAGATCGATACTGAAGTGCAGGCAGTCACCGGCGTCGGTGTGGCTGAACTGTAAATCGAACAGCGGCCAGCGGTCGGTGGCATAAACCCGGTGGGACATCTCTTCGCGCAGCGCCTGCGGCGACGCATTGCGGCTGGCGATGTTAAAGTGCGGCACCGACGGCAGGATTTGCTGTTCGCCCTGCGGGTTGACGACGGCACGCAGCATCGCATGGCGGGCCACCAGCCGGTTCCAGGCCGCCTCCAGCCGCGGGGCATCCCAGCGCGAGGCTTCAATTTCAAAATAGCCGTGGCAGCCGATGCCGCCAAAGTTAAACGCCTGCTGGCGACCAATGTAGTAGGCGGACTGCACGTCGCTGAGCGCAAACGGCAGGTGCTGGTCCTGCGGTTCGGCGATAAAGGCATCTTCGCGGCTCCACTGCTCAAGCAGTGCGATAATCTGCGGTTTCAGCGCCTTAAGCTGCTCAATCTGCTGCGGACCAATCACCCCCTGCGGGGCGCGAAACTTCAGCGCGCCCGCATCTAACCAGAACTGCGCCTGCTGTTTTTCAAGGGAAAGCAGCAGGGAAAGCGCCTGCTGCGCCGATGGTGAATGGCTGGTCATAACGTTCCTTCCTCAAAATGGGTATCCGACGCCTGCTCGCAGGCGGAAGCCACGGCCTCCGCGATGCGGTCGAGCGTTTGTAACTGGAAGATTTGCCACAGCGGCAGCTCTGTTCCGTGTTCACGGCGCAGAGCGGCGGCCAGCCGCGTGGCAATAAAGGAGTCGCCGCCGATGGCGAAAAAGTTGTCGTAAATATCGATGTCGTCGCGCTCCAGCAGCGGGGCCAGCAGTGCAATCAACTGCCGTTCCGCGTCGCTGAGCGGGCGATCCGTCGCCTGTCGCGCCACGCCCTGGGCCAGCGCTTCAATGGCACGCCGGTCGCGCTTGCCGTTGTCGGTCAGCGGCCAGCTTTCGCAGTAGCCCCACAGGGAGGGGATGGCATAAGCCGGCAGCAGGCTGGCAAGATGCTGCGCCAGCGCGCGCCAGTCCGGCTGCTGCGCGGACTGCACCACCGCCGCCAGCGCCGGGCGACCGCCCTGTTCGGCTACCCATACCAGCGCATCGTTCACCGCCGGTGCGCTGGCGATAGCCAGGCGGATCTCATCCAGCTCCAGCCGGTAGCCGGAGACTTTCACCTGATTGTCGCGGCGGCCGAGGAACTCCAGCACCGCGCCGGGCAGCCAGCGGCCGATATCCCCGGTGCGATACCAGCGCTGGCCGTTCAGGGTGACAAACTGGCAGGCGGTTCGCTGCTCATCACCAAAGTAGCCCGCCGCCACGCCGCACCCGCCGATCCACAGTTCGCCCGGTACCCAGTCCGGGCAGTCGTCGCCCAGATCGTTAACCACGCGGAACGCCTGATTCGGCAGCGGCACGCCGTAGGGAACGGACGGGCAGCCGTCAACGCGCTGCGCCATCGGCCAGTGATTCGACCAGACCGATGCCTCGGTGGCGCCGCCCAGCGCGATGGCCTGTGCCTGCGGGGCAATCCCTTGCAGCCGCTGCGCCAGCGTTGGCGACACCCAGTCGCCGGAGAGCATCACCAGCCGCAGATCCGCCAGCCCGGCGGGCGCATCCTGCATCTCGCACAGCGGCAGCACCATTTCCAGCAGGGCCGGAACGCTGTTCCACAGGCTGATGCGGTGTTCCTGCCCCAGCGCCAGCCAGCGCCAGGCGTCTTTTTCATCCTGCCCGGACACCGTGACCAGGGTGCCGCCCGCCGAGAGCAGGCCGAAGATATCCCACACCGACAGGTCGAAATGCAGCGCCGACAGCGCCAGCCCGCGATCCCGTTCCGTTACGCCGTACAGCTGATTGATCGCCACCAGGGTGTTCACTGCCGCCGCGTGGGTAACGGCCACGCCTTTCGGGGTTCCGGTACTGCCGGAGGTAAAGATGATGTAGGCCAGCGCATCCGCTTCCACCTGCGCGGCGGCAGGCAGCCGCGAACCCAGCGGGCGGGCATCGGCGGCAATCTGCGCAATGTCCGACGGCCACTCAACATCATGACCGCTGATGACTCGCCGGATCGCCGCCTGGTTGACGATCTGCTGGCGGCGGTGCAGCGGCCACGAGACGGCCATCGGCACGTAGGCCGCGCCGATCCACTGCACGGCCAGCACCGCAATCACCTGCTCGCTGCCGCGCGGCAGCGCCACGCCAATATGCTCCCCGGCCTGTGCGCCTTGCTCCAGCAACGCCAGCGCCAGCCGCTGCACCTTCAGCTCCAGCTGTCGGAAGCTCAGCTGGCGCTCGCCGTCGATCAGCGCGGTGCGGTCGGCATGCTCACGCATGGCATCGGCCACCCGACCGTGCAGTGAACGGGGGTCTTGCGGAAGCGTGACGCCGTTAGCCTGATGCCGTGCGGCCCGCTGGGGCGCGGGCAGTTCGGGCTGAATCACACCGTCCCAGCTCTCGCTCTCGCTGAGCTGGCGCAGCAGATCGCCGTAGGCGGCAAACATCTCATCCACCATGCCTGCCGGGAACAGCCCCTCCACCACGTCCCAGTTGAAGTGCAGCTCGCCGCCGCGTTCAAAGACCTGATGGTCAATCCACACCTGCGGGGTCTGCGAGACGCCCCAGATCGACGGCGGGAAGTCAGCCTGCGGATAGTCGGCGTTCTGCGCACCCAGCGCGCTGGTAAACACCACCGGCATCATGGTCTGCGCGCTGCCGCGCAGGCGGCTCAGTTCGCGCATCACCCACACCGCCGAGACATCCATATGCGCCAGATCGTCGCCCAGCTGCTGCTGGAGCTGGCGGGCGCGATGCTGCCAGCTCTCACCGGCCTGGTGGTGGCAGGCCAGCAGCAGCAGCGAGGTGAAATCGCCCATCACGTGATTGATCGCCGGATGGACCGGCTGGCGGTCAAACAGCGTGACGTTGATGCTCAGCGACGGTGACGCCGACCAGCGAGCCAGCACCTGGGCATAGCAGGTCAGCAGCAGGCACGACGGGGTGATCTGATGGCGACGCGCTTTCGCAGTCAGCTGCTGCCAGCGTTCAGCAGAGAGCCAGCCGTTGCGGCGACGGAAGCGCGGCGTACCGAGGGTGCGCGGATCGCAGGCCAGCGGCAGCGCCGGGGCATCCGGCAGGTTTTCCAGCCGATCCAGCCAGTACTGTTCCGATTCCGGCCGCTGCCTGCCGTGAACGGCGGTCACGTAGTCGCGGAAACCGATATCCACCGCCGGCAGCGCGGCCTGCGGATCGGCATACAGTGCGGCAAGCTCGGCAATAAACATCTGCATGCTCAGCCCGTCCAGCACGAGGTTATCCAGCCCCAGGCAGAAGCGGTTTTGCCCGTCGTCACTTTCAATCAGCGTGGCGTGGAACAGCGGCCATTCACCCGGTGCCAGCACGCGGTGAGAGAGATTTTCACGCGTTTGTTCGGTAAAGGACGGCCATTCGGCGGCCGGGCAGCGCAGCACGGTCAGCGCGGCACCGGGCTGCTCGGGCAGCACGCGCTGCATTCCCTGTTCGTCGAAAATCAGACGGAGGGCATCATGACGTGCCACCAGTTGGCTGAGCGCCTGCTCCAGCCGGGCGGCGTCAAACGCGTCGCCCTGATATTCCGAATAGTAATGAGTGGCAACGCCGCCGAGATCGAAGCCGGACTGCCGCCCGGTCAGGTAGGCGTGCTGCACGTCGGTGGCGGCAAACGGCTGGTAGCGCTGTTCAGCATCGTGGGCCAGGGCAGCAATCTGCACGCTGGCCTGCTGTTCGGGCAGTTGGCCGACAAAATCTCGCAGCACCGGGCTGGCGAACAGCTGGCCGAGGGTGGCACCGCCGATGCCGAAATCGCCGAGCTGCGCCACAATCCGCGTGGCGTGCAGGCTGTCGCCGCCCAGCTGGAAAAAGTTGCTGGCGGCGTCCGGCATCACGCCGAGCACCTGCTGCCACACCGCAGCGACCTGATGCTCGCGCTCGCCGTGCAGCGCGGCGCTGACCGTACTGCCCGTCGCCTGCGCATCAGCGGCGGCCCGCACCGCCAGTTCACGGCGGTCCACTTTGCCGTTGGCGCTGAGCGGCATCGCCTCCAGCAGATGGATCTGCTGCGGCAGCATGTACGCTGGCAGCTGCTGCTGCAGCCAGCTACGCAGGGCGGCGGCGTCCGGCATCGCGCGCGACCGGCCCGCAAGGCTTTGCAGCAGCAGCGCGCCTGTGCCCACCGCGCAGGACGATGCCACCGTCATTCCCTGTTCGGCCAACGCCTCGTGCCAGCCGTCGGCGGAAAGCAGCGGCGACAGGCTGCCACGGCGGCGATCGGCGTAAGCGGCTTCCTGCGGCAGCAGCAGCACCGTCAGCTGCGCCAGCGGGCTGAGGGTCAGCGTTTCCAGTATCAGCGCGTGGCTGTCGGCGGCGCACAGTCCGCGCAGCGCCTGAACGCCTGTCGCAATGTTATTGAAGCGGTGCAGCGCGTTGTTGCTGAGCACCACGTCGGCGCTGAAGCGGCAAGGGTCCGCAGCCGCCAGCAGCAGACTGCGGTGGGGATAGCCGCTCAGGCGAAACTCAGCCTGCTGGCGCAGCGACGAGGCCGACTCAACCAGGCAGTATTCAATCGCCGACTCCGGCAGCGCCGCCAGCAGCGCGCTGGCGAACAGACCGCTGCGGCCGTTCAGCTCCGCTACGCGCACCGGGCGCTGTAGCTGCTCTGCCAGCGCGGCAATCTGCGCCACCACGGCATCGATAGCCGCCTGGGTTTCCGGCGATCCGGCCACCAGCGTTTCCGGCGACAGCACCGGATCGTCCAGCAGCGCCAGCGCATTCTGCTCGCCGCGTACCACCCCTGCGATCCACTCAAGCCGCTGCTGTAGCGACTGCACGATTGCCGCCAGGTACGGGTGCGGCGGCACGGTAAATTCGCCCGGCCACTGCCCGGCTTTCACGCCCTGCTCGCCGGAGATCAGACAGCCCTGCCCGACCAGCCAGCTCAGCCAGTGGCGCACCAGCGGCCGATAGCGCGGGGCGATCTGCGCCTTAGCCAGCAGCGCATCCGGCTGATGCCATTCGCTCATCGCCAGACCCAGTTTTGTTGTCAGTAACTGGCAGAGCAGATGGCGCACCGCGTGGGCTTCCTGCTGAGCGGTCTCTTCCACCGCTAAGGCGTTCAGCAGCGGCGCAGCCGGAGTCGCCGTGGCCCGGGTTTCGCGCTGCGCTTCCCCCTCAACGAACAGCCGTAAGTGCTTATGCGGTTTGTCCAGATAGATCGCCACCGCGCGGCCCACCCGGCTGAAACGTTCGGCCTGGGCTTCAATATCGCCCAGCTCGATGCGGTAACCGTTCAGCTTGATTTGCCGATCCTCCCGGCCAAGGAATTCCAGGCAGCCGCCGGGAACAAAGCGCCCGCGATCGCCGGTACGGTAGAAACGTTCGCCGTCCTGAATAACGAAGCTGGCGGCGGTTTTGGCTTCGTCGCCATAGTAGGCCATCGCCAGCCCGACGCCGCCGATCCACAGCTCACCGGCGACCCAGTCCGGGCAGTCACGGCCCTGCCGATCCACCACGCGATAAAACTGGTGCGCCAGCGGATAGCCGTAAGGGATCGCCTGCCACTGCGGATCGATCTGCTCAACGTCCAGCGCGTTAGACCAGATGGCCGCCTCGGTTGCGCCGCCGAGCGCGGTAAATCCGGCCTGCGATCCCAGCGCGCGCAGGCGCGGCAGCAGATCCAGCCCCACCCAGTCGCCGGAGAGCATCACCCGGTTAAGCGACGGCGGCAGCCCGCGCGGATCGTGTTCTGCGGCAGTCAGTAGCATATCGAACAGCGCCGGAACGCTGTTCCAGTGGGTCACTTCCTGCTGATGCAGATGATTCAGCCAGCGCGGGGCGTCTTTCTCTTCGCCCTCCGCCGGAATAACCAGCGTGCCGCCGCAGGAGAGCGCGCCAAAAATGTCGTACACCGAGAGGTCGAAGTTCAGCGCCGACAGCGCGAAGACCCGCATCGCATCCTCACCGACGTAGCGGCGGTTGATCTCATCCACGGTGTTTGCCGCCGCCTGATGGCTGACCATCACCCCCTTCGGCACCCCGGTGGAACCGGAGGTAAAGATGATGTAGGCGGCATCCGCCGGATCGCCGCAGGCGATTTCGCTCAATGGCAGCAGCGTGTCATCACATTGGGTGATATCCAGCCAGGTGTATTGCATATTCGCGGCGGGAGCGATTAACGCGTCATCAGCATGGCCAGTCACGGCAGACGCATTGACCGGTTTTTCAGCATGCTGTTCGTAGGCGGATGCATTGGCCTCGCCAGCGACCGGCGCAGTTCCATACGTATCCGCCGGGTTTTGACCGGCGTCGAAAATATTTTCACCCACGCCCACCACCAGCCGCACCTGCGCCTGGCGGATAATCTGCTGTAAACGGGTTGGCGGCTGCGCCACATCCAGCGGCACATAAATGCCGCCCACCGCGTGGCAGGCCAGCACCGCGACGATCTGCTGGCGGCCTTTCGGCAGCAGGATCGCCACGCGATCGCCCGGCTGCACCCGCGCTTCACGCAGTCGCCAGGCCAGTTCCCGAGCCTGATTGCCGAGCTGCCGATAGCTGAGATCGCCGTCGGCATCCACCAGCGCTCGCTGCTGCGGCTGCTGCTGCACGCTGTGCCAGAATGGCGCAGGCAGCAGGCGCGGGCTGAACGGCGGCACGGTGTGTCGATCCTGCGATAGCCGACGCTGCGCCAGCGTGGCGCTATCAACATGGTGCGCCACCGGGGCATGCAGCAGCCGTTCGTCGCTGGCGATGCCGTCGATCAGTCGGCACATAAAGCCAAACATCTGCTCAACCATCTGCGGCGGGAACAGCGAATCGACGCTGTCCCAGCACAGCAGCAGCGCGCCCTGATGCTCCATCACCTGGCAGTCAATCCACACCTGCGGCGTCTGCGAAATCCAGTAGTGCAGCTCGCCGAGCGTATTGCTGCCGATCAGATCGCGGCCCAGATTGCTGGTGAACACCACGGGCATATCCATCTGGCGACCATGCAGCTGTGCGCCATCACGCATTACCTCCACCGCGCTGTAGTCGGCGCGATCGAAGTCGGCCATAAAGCGCTGGTTGAGCCGCCGGATACCGGCCAGCAGGGTGTCGTCAGGCTGGCTTTCGCAGGCCAGCAGCAGCAGCGTGGTGAAGTCAGCCACCAGTTCCGGCAGCTGAGGGTGATCGCCACGGCGGTTAAAAATAGTGAGGTTCAGGCTGAAATCCGGCACCGCCGACCAGCCGCGCAGCGTGGCCGCGTAGCAGCCCGCCAGCAGCATCGACGGCGTCACGCCCTGCCCGCGCGCCAGCGCTTTCAGGCGGCTCCAGCGTTCCGCGTCCAGCTGCCAGTCCCGGTGGCTGAATCGCGGTGCGCCCTGCCCGGCCTGGCTTTGCCGAGGCAGCTGCGGTGCCTGCGGCAGCCCCTGCATCAGACGCTGCTGCCAGTAGTCGCGGCTGGCGCTGAGATCGTTCTGCTGCTGTTCCAGCAGGTACTGCGGGAAGCTGTATTCCAGCGCGGGCCACGCCGCCTGCGGCTGATGAATGGCGCGGCTCAGCTCGGCCAGCAGGATCTGTACGCTCATGCCGTCGGCAATCACCATATCAATGTTGATATGCAGGCGGCTGCCTTCGCTACGGTGGCTGGCCGCCAGATGGAAGCCGCTTTCCCGGCTGAGATCGGCCACCCGGTGGGACAGTTTTTCACGCAGCGCCCGGCGTTGATTTGCGGCCTCGTCATCGGCCAGCGTCTGCCAGTGATAGCTGTTAACGGTCGCCGGACGCCAGGCTTCAATGACTCCCTGCTCGTCGGCGTTAATGCGCATCCGCAGCAGGTGGTGACGCTGATGCAACTGGTTCAGCGCCGCGCTGAGCCGTTCATCGGCTAGCGGCGGGCAGTCCAGCTCCAGATAGATCTGGCAGGCCACACCGCCCAGCTGGCGATCGCCCTGACGCCCGCGCCAGTAGGCCAGCTGCACCGGGGTCAGGGTAAAGGCCCCGCCGTCCCACTGTACCTGCGCCTTTTCAGCCTGCGGGGCAGATTCCGCCTGCCGCTCCGCCTGTTGCCAGCACTGCTGCCAGGCGTTGAGGGTGGTTTTTTCAAACAGCTGCGCCAGGGTCAGGGCAACGCCGAGCTTTTTCCCCTCATCCACCAGATCCAGCATTTGCAGGGAGTCCAGCCCCAGGGTCAGCAGATCGTCATCGCCGTTCAGATCTGCCGCTGACAGGCTGAGGGTGTCTGCCACCCAGCCGCGCACGAACTCGCTGCCTGGCTGGTCCGGCGAGGATTGTCCCTCAATACTGGCGCTGCTTTCGCGCGTCGCGTTGCCCGACTCGGCTGTATTGTGCGTTTCAGACGGAGTAAAACGCAGCCCCGGCGGCCAGTGGCGCTGGCGGTCAAACGGATAGAGCGGCAGCAGCGCCAGCGCGGCCGGATGCGCCTGCTCTCTGCCCTGCCGCCAGTCGAAGCGACCACCATTCAGCCATTCAGCGGCGCTGCCAGCCTGGCGGAAGCGGCTCAGGCGTTCGGTGGTGACGATCTCCGGCTGTTTCAGCTGGCTGATTAACTCATCCAGCGAACGGTAGCGGATCAGCGCGCGCAGCGGGAAATGATGTTCGCGCCCGGCACACCAGGCATTCAGCAGCGCGGCGGCGTTTTCCGGATGCTTCACCAGGACATCGGCCAGCGCCGAGGCGGTCCGCCGCAGTGCGGTTTCGCTGTGGCCGCTGACGGGCAGCAGGCCGCTAACCTCTTCGCGAGAAGCGGGCAGCGAAGCTGTTTCCGCACGCTTAATCAGCGCGGATGCCATGGTGCCGGTAAAGCTGAAGGCGTTGACCGCCACCCGCTCCACGCGTGCTGACTGCGTCTGCTGCGGATAGCGATAGCGCGGCCAGCTTTCCGCCAGCTGCGGGTTAACCTGATGAAAATGAGGATGGCCGAAGTGCTGCTGGCGCTGGATCTGCGCCACGGCGCGTAACACCGAGTAAAGTCCGGAAGCCGCTTCCAGATGGCCGAGCTGGGTTTTACTGGCCCCCAGCGGCAGCGGCTGCTGGCGGTCGCCGTACACCGCCGCCACGGCGCTCAGTTCGACCGGATCGCCAAGCGAAGTGCCGGTACCGTGGGTTTCCAGCAGCGATACCGCGTCCGGCGTGCAGCCCGCCTCGTCCAGCAGCAGGCGCATCATCGCGCCCTGCGCCTGCGGGTTCGGGGCGGTCAGGCTGCTGCTTTCACCGTCCTGCGCCGCCACGCTGCTCTCAATCACCGCCAGCACCGGATCGCCGTCGCGCAACGCCAGGGCATAGGGTTTCAACAGCATCATCACCGCGCCTTCGCCGCGCGCGTAGCCGTCCGCCTTATCGCTAAAGGTGGCACAGCGGCCGTTCGGCGACAGCATTCCGGCGCTGGTCAGCGCCTGCTCCACCTGCGCGGAGAGCAGCAGGTTAACCCCGCCGACCACCGCCGCGCTGCACTGGCCTGCACGCAGGCTGCGCACCGCGCAGTTCAGCGCCACCAGCGACGAGGAACAGCCGGTATCCAACGTCAGCGCCGGGCCACGCGTGCCGTAAAACTTCGCCAGACGGCCCGAACTGGCGCTGGCGCTGATGCCGGTTGCCAGCCAGCTTTTGGCGAAGTCGGGATTGTTCTGCTGCATCAGCTGCATGCCGAACTCGCTGCCGCTCTGGCCGATCCAGACGCCCAGCGATGAGGCTTTCAGGCTCTCAGGCCGCCAGCCCGCCTGTTCAAACAGGTGCCAGCTCAGCTCCAGCAGCATGCGCTGCTGCGGATCAAGCAGCTGCGCCTCTTTCGGGCTGATGGCGAAGAAGGCGGCGTCGAAGCCGTCGATATCCGCCAGCGCCCCCACCGGCAGCGCAAAGCGGCGCAGGTCGTTTGCTTCGTGGCGCACCGCCGATTCCCCGGCGGAGAGCCAGTCGGCGTACGCCTGCCATCCCTCGTGCTGCTGGCCCGGCAGGCGACAGCTGATGGCGACAATCGCCACCTCGTTATCGTTCACCGGCGGTACAGGATGTTCGTCTGTACGTTGCACGGCGGTGTGGCTAGCAATCCAGCCGCTCAGCTGTAGCAGGGTCGGATGGGCAAACAGATCGGTGACCCGCAGACGGCAGCGGTATTTTTCATTGATCTGCTGGCACAGGCGCAGCGCCTGCAGGCTGCTCAGCCCGGCGTCCAACAGTCCCTGTACCGGGTCCAGTTCACTGACAGACAGCAGGCGGCATAGCGTGTCGTGCAGCCACGGCAGGATCTCATCGTTCAGAGCACGACTCGCCGCAAGGTCGCGATCGGCAGATGCTGACGATGACGATGACGATGACGATGATGAGGTTAATCGTGCAGCCGCCGCATTATCAACGCGGGTAGATCCGCTTACTGGATTGGCACGCTCGGCCAGTCCTTGCTGCGCGGCAGACAGGCGATCCTTCTCTGCCATCCCGCCTTCGGGATTGTCAGCGTGATAAGCCAGGGCAGAGATGCCCGCCGGATCGTTCTGCCAGACAAACAACGGGCTAAGCTCGTTGCCCTGCCACTCTTTCATCATCTGGCGGCGCTGGATCTTACCGCTGGAGGTTTTCTTCAGTTTGCCCTGCGACAGCACGATAACGCGCCCCACCGTCAGACCAAAGTGTTCCGCCACCACCGCGCAGGCGGCGCGGGAAAGCGTAGTGTAAACCTCGTCGCTCTGATGGCGGCGCGCTTCCAGCATCAGCAGGATCTCGCCGCTGTCGGTATCCTGACAGGCGCAGACGCCGCCGGTTTTTATCTCTTCGCACTGCTTTTCGATCGCCTGTTCCAGATCGTTGGGCATGTGGTTTTCACCCGCCACAATGATGATGTCCTTCAGGCGTCCGCAGATGTACAGCTCCCCCTGCCACAGGAAGGCCAGATCGCCGGTGCGCAGATAGCGATGCCCTTCCGGCTCACCGGCAACGGTGGCTTCAAAGGTTTCCGCGCTGAGCTGCGGCTTGTTCCAGTAGCCGTACGCTTTCGATGCGCCGCTGGCCCAGACTTCGCCGATATGCCCTTCCGGCAGCGCCTGATGGCTGTCGGCATCAACAATACGCAGCTGCCACTGGGGATCGACGCGCCCGGAGCTGACCAGCGGCCTGCCGTGTGCATCCGGCTGCGCCCTGCCCGCCGCCAGCGCCGCGCCGTTGAAGCGCTGGATCACATAGTCGGTGTTGGCCGGTTTATAGGTGATAGCCAGGGTGGACTCCGCCATGCCGTAGGCCGGGGTGAACGCCTGCGGTTCAAATCCCGCCGGAGCGAAGCGATCGGTAAAGCGCGCCATGGTATCGGCGCGGATCGGCTCGGCGGCGTTGGCGGCCACCTTCAGCGAGCGCAGATCCAGCCGGGCAACCTGTTCATCGCTGACCATCTCGTTGCACAGCGCCCAGACGAAGTCCGGCGCGGCGACGGCGTTGGCACCGTACTCTTCAATCAGCTTCAGCCACTGATGCGGGTCGGCCACCATCTGCGCCGGCGGCATAAAGTTGCAGCAGCCGCCGGAAAGCAGCGGCATCATCAGGCCGCTGAGCATACCCATATCGTGATAGAACGGCAGCCAGTTGGCAGTGATCACCTCCGGCTGGCAGCGGCAGTGCAGATCCAACAGCAGCTGCTGCTGGGCACGAATATTGTCGTCGTAGTTACAGACGGCTTTCGGTTTTCCGGTCGAGCCGGAAGAGTATTGCAGGTAGACCGGGCCGCCGGGATGGTAGATCTGTTCAAGCGCTGCGCTATCCGGCAGATCGCCCGATGCCAGGCTGGCAGGCAGCTCGTCAACGACGATCAGTTTGCGCTGATGATGCCAGCCCTTCGACTGGATCTCTTCAACCATCGCGCGGTAGGTGAAGATGTATTCCGGCGCGCTCTCTTCGACAATATGGCCGATAACCCCGGCGCTGCGGTGAATACGAAAGGCGTTAGTCAGATGGACCGGAATGGCGGCCACGCCGCTAAGAATGCAGGCGCTGAGGCTGGCAATAAAATTGGCATCGCCCGGCATCAGCAGGATGGCACGCTGATTCACGTTCAGCGAATCGCCCATCTCCTGCGCCATGGCGAAGGCGGTATTCACTAACCGACGATAACTCCATTCATCGGTGTTCTGCTTGTCACGATAGCGCAGCGCGATGCTGTCCGGCTTATGTTGCGCATGCTGCAACAGTTTCTCTCTCACCCAGCCACTGGCAATAGACGATCGCTTCATCCAACCTCCCTCAATTTCCCCACGGGGGATATAAAAAATAAGGCCCTGCTGAAAAAGCCCGGCCGCAAGAAACGGCCAGAAAAGGTGGCTGCACGCAGCCACCTGAGGTTCCGCTTACATCAGAACTTGTAGTTAACGCTGACGCCAAAGTTGACCGGTTCCCCTGCGCGGGCATACCAGTCGCCGTTCATATTGAATGCACGGGTGACGTAGGTTTCGTTGGTGACGTTTTTCACGTAGGCCGTGATGTCGTACTCGTTGGTGGTGTAACCCGCAAACAGGTTAAGCAGGCCGTAGGCCGACTGTTTTTTGGTGTTGGCATTATCGAAGTAGATGCTGCCGGTGACGTTATAGTCGGTGCGCACAAAGAAACCGTTGGCGAAGTTGTAGTCCGCGCTGAAGCCGTAGTTATAGGCTGGCGCATTCGCCGGACGCTTGTCTTTGTAGTTGGTGGAAACGTAGGTGCCGGTGCCGTTATCGACTTCGGTCGGGAAGTCTTTAAATTTGGCATCGGTATAGCCCGCGTTGGCCGCCAGACGCAGTGCGTCGGTCGCCTGCCAGGTCAGGTCGGTTTCCACCCCACGGCTAACCGATTTGCCGCTGTTGGCGGTATAGGAGTCAGGATAGAAGGTGACTTCGGTCTGCTGGTTTTTCATGTCGATCCAGAACAGTGAGGCGTTCCAGCGAACGCTGTGATCGAACCAGTCGGATTTCAGACCCACTTCATAGTTGGTGGTGTGTTCGGCATCGTAAGAGCGGGCCATGTTCGGGCCAAGGGTGTTAAAGCCGCCGCTCTTGTAGCCTTTGGAGATGCTGGCGTACAGCATCGCTTCCGGCGTGACGTACCAGTTCACTCCGGCCTTCGGCAGCCAGGCATCGAACGAACGATCGTTGTTATCTTCGCCGTCGCCGGTCGGATAACCCATCATGGTGCCGGTTGACGTGTAGTGCAGGCGTTTTTTGTCGTAGTCGTAGCGTACGCCCGCCACCAGCTCGACGTTATCCAGCACGTAGTAGCCCGCATTACCAAACACCGCATAGTTGTCGGTTTTGATCTGCGTGTTGCCCGACTGGAAGTAGTCGTAGGAGTTGTAGCGATAGGCAATGGTGTTGTTATCGTCCTGGTGCAGGAAGTAGGTGCCCAGCAGCCAGTTGAACGGCCCCTGATCGGTGGAGTTCAGGCGGAATTCCTGCGAGAAGTAGCGCGTTTCACGATCCATCAGCAGTTTGGCTTCGTCGACGTTGGTGAAGTCGAGGTCCTCGTTGTCGATTTTTTTATCGTGGTTGTAGGCGCTGATCGAGGTGAAATCGATGGTATCCCACGAGTACACCGCCTTCATCTGCGCTTTCCACACGTCGACGTCGGCCTGGCCGCCGTAGTCGGACTTCACGTATTTACGGCCGCTTTTGATGTCGTTCCAGTTAACGAACGGCGAGTTGCCGTCGCGCTTGTTCTGCGACTCAAAGGTGGAGATCACGTCCCAGTTGCCGTCCATCGGCTGCCAGCGCAGCTTGACGCGGCCGTAGAAGTCGCGGATGCGGTCAACGTCTTTCGCGCCGTCGGACTCACGTTTGAAGTAGCCGTCGCCGTAGACATATTTCAGCGCGGTACGGTAAGACCAGTCTTCACTGTCGCCGATTGCGCCGCCCGCCAGCGCGTCGGCCTGGGTGCGGTTGTAGCTACCGTAGGAAAGGCCGACTTTGTATTCCGGCACGGTATCAGGATCTTTGGTGATGACGTTAAGCACGCCCGCTTCGGTGTTGCGGCCGTAGAGCGTGGCCTGCGGCCCGCGCAGCACCTCGACCCGGTCAACATCCAACAGTTCGGCGTCGAACAGCGCGCTGTATACGCCATCAACGAAGAAGCCTACGGCCTGTTCGCCTTCCATGCCCGGCGTCAGGCCGCGAATGGTGAAGAATCCCGCATCGGACGTGTTGCCCGCTTTGGTCATGTAGAAGTTCGGTATGTAGGTCGAAACGTCATAGATATTGTCGATTTTGCGTCGTTCAATATCAAAATCCGTCAGCGTATACATGCTGATTGGCGTTTGCTGTTCGCCTTTAGCCACTTTTTCTGCGGTGACGGTAATGGTGGGCAGTTCGCCCGGTTTGGTTTCGTTATCGGTTTTTTTGTCGGTTGATGCCGCACCTGCCATAAATGATGCGGCGCTTAATGCGACAAAGATAGTTTTGCGATGAAATCTCATCGTAATACTCCATGAGGTAAAGGCTTTTAAAAAACCTGAATCTGCTCACGGTACATTCCAGTGTAAATTATAATGATTATAGCGCTGCCAACTGCCTTGCAATAATAAACCCATCATCATCAGGGTAAATAAAGTCACGAAAAAATCTATTTATAGCTAACAACGGATCGCCGGCATTGCCGCGTTCCGCGATGGACTCTTTCTGTTATGCAAACTGTCCCACAGGCTCTGTAAGGGCTAATTTTACATAAAAATAACAAATTATTCTTATGTTATCTTTTTTAAGAATCTCTTACCGCAGGCTGTGAAAAAGCCTTCACAGCCTGAAAATTCGATCAACAACCTGATGTATAAAGGAGATTCCTTTACATTCCCTTATGCGGTTTTTGTTATATCATTACCAAAATTGACAAAACAACGACAATAACCGTTAGTATTCTTTATGTGTGATAAAGATCACATTTTCTTATGCAATCGATGTTTTATTTATTTTAATAACACTTTTTGCGTGGGTAAAAATAACAACAAAAGACGCGGAAATAATTCAACAAGCTAGCAGGAAATATTATTTCCAGCCTTGAGTGGTACGATGAGATATATCCTTTTATTCATTGCCGCCATTAGTCGAAATTACCTGACCGTTAATGTGGAAGTTTGAAGAAATTAATTTCCCAAGCGCTGAATCGAATCGGCACAGCGAATAATTCGTTGCTATTTTCCGCCTCAACGCCCGGCGTCACAACGAATAAAGACCCCGCCGTTTTCTCTACTGACCCGCTGCTGGCCGCGATGCCGGTTCGCCAGGCCAAATACGCTGGCTGCATAAGCAAAGCAGGCTTTGTCGTTTCTGCTGCCTGCCGTTAATCCCTATAGTCTGGGTTTTAGATCGGTTAACAACCCATGCCTCAATCTGCTGAACTTTTCTTAGAAACCGCCGGACCCCTTTCCGCTTATCTGTCCCAGCGTGCTGATCCGGCGATCGCCTGGCCGCAGCTGCATGGTGATACTGACGCTGATGTTGTGGTGATCGGTGGTGGCTTTACCGGCCTTTCCTGTGCGCTGAGCCTGGCGGAAAACGGCGTGCGCACGGTGCTGCTGGAAGCGCGGGAAATCGGCTGGGGCGCTTCCGGCCGTGCATGGGGACAGGTCGCCGCTGCCGCCAAGTTTATGCCCGCGCAAATAGAGAAGGATTTCCCGCCTGAAATCGCCGCACGTATTAACCGCGCGGCCGAAACCGCACCGGACGTGGTGTTCAATCTGGTAAAACAGCACGACATCCGCTGCGACGCGGTGCGCAGCGGCAATCTTATCGCCGCGCATAATCCGGCGAAGGAACAGTGGGTGCGCACTACGGCGCAGGATCTTCAGCGGCGCGGCTATCCGGTTCGCCTGCTGGATGCCGCTGAAACACAGCAGTTTACCGGCAGCCAGCGCTATCGCAGCGCGCTGCTGGATGAACGCGGCGGCGCGCTGAATCCTCTTGGCTACGCGCGCGGACTGGCGCGGGCCGCCGGGCAGGCAGGCGCAGAGATCTACACGCAGTCACCTTTTACTTCACTACAAAAGTCGGGCAGCGGCTGGCGTGTTGCCACCCCTCACGGCAGCGTGACGGCGGGCCAGGTGGTGTTTGCTACCGGTGCCTTTACCGGCGATCTGCTCGGCCAACAAACCCAGCGTGAAATCATCCCGGTGCGAGCCTATCAGGCCGTCAGCCAGCCGCTGGCACCGGAGATACTCAGCCAGATCCTGCCCGGCGGCCAGCCGCTGAATGATACCCGCCGGATGTTTTCCGGGGTGCGCATCTGGCCCGATGGCCGTCTGCATGTGGGTCTGGACGGCCCGCTGTTTCGCCACCACGCCGACGGCTGGCTTAACGCTGCGACCCGACGGCTGCAAATGATGTTCCCGCAGCTCACCACGCTGAACTGGGAAAATCACTGGGCGGGTTGGGTGGATATGACCGTCGATCACTATCCGCGACTGCACCGGCTGGCGCCCGGCGTGCTGACCGCTTACGGCTTCAGCGGGCGCGGCGTCGCCATCGGTACGCTGATGGGGCGCGATCTGGCGGCGCTGGCGCGGGGTGAAGAGGAAGATCGGCGGGTGCATCCGCTGACCGACGTCCGGCCTCTTTGGTTCCACGCCGTCCACCGTCCGCTGGTCAGTTCCCTTACCGCTCGCTACCGGCTGGAGGATCGTCTGAACGATGCCCGCTACGGCCGCGAGCCTTCTTCACTTCATCCTTAACACCAGAGATTGCTATGTATCCGATTATTACCTACCACCGCGACGAGCAGCGCCTCGATATTTTCCGCAGCTGGCTTAATGGCCGACCGCAGCTTGATGAGGATCTGCTGATCGAGCGTGCCTTTTACTACAGCAAAAACGAGCAGCACGGCGTTTATTCCGGCTTTGCGAATCTGCGCGCCTTTTCTCAGCAGATCGACGCTTTTGATGCCGATCTGTGGCTGATTGTTATCGGCGGGCGGCTGACGCTGCGGCTGAGCAACGGCGATGAGATCACCGCTAACGCCGAGGATAGTCTGGTGATCCCGCGCGGTGCGCAGTTTGCGCTGCGCAGTGAAGCGGGCACCCGGGTGTGGTTCAGCGCCTATCAGCCGGAGGCGATTGCTGACGGCCATAGCGATGCGCCGCCGTTTTCGCTCGCTGCCGATCATGCCACTGTGCAGCCGTTCAAAGTGGACGCCGACGTGGAGTTGGGTCTCATCGACGGGCCTGCCGCCGATCTGATTAGCTCCGCCGAACGCCCGACGGTGCATCGCCGCGTGCTGTACCTCAGCGCCGACGGAAAATTCAGCGTGGGGATCTGGCAGGCAACGCCCTATACCCGTCGCCTGGCCGCCTTTGGCGACTACGAGTTGATGTACCCGGTGCAGGGAGAAATCGAGCTGAGCAACGCGCTGGGGGAATCCTTCGTCTACGGGCCGGGCCAGGGCGTGGCGGTCAACCGTGGCGTCAGCAATGCCTGGCACAGCACCGGGCTGGTTAAAAAAATCTATAGCAAAATCAGCGTTTAACTTTTTTATTACTTCACCAGGAGAACACCATCATGAACCGTCGCGAGCTTCTTACCGCCATGCCGCTGGCCTTTGCCGCCGCCAGCCTGCCGCTGATTGCCACCGCCGAATCTACCCCGCAGCCGCTGAACCCCGGCGACAGCACCTGGGACCGCATCCAGAAAACTAAAATCCTGCGCATTGGCGCACCGGTGATGGAGCCCTGGTACTTTAAAGACAGCAGCGGCTCGGACCTGCCGGGCGCGGTAGTCAGCAACGGCGTGACCTGGCGCGGCGTCGGCATCAGCTTCGCCAAAGCGGTGGCGGATGCGATGAACGTGCAGCTGGAGATTGTAGAAACCACCTGGGCGAATGCCGTGGCCGGGCTGCAAACCGGGCAGTTTGATACCTTCGTGCTGCTGGATGCCACCCCGGCCCGCGCGCTGTCGGTGAACTTTATCCCCACCCCGCTGCTGTGGTATCCGCTGGCGCTGCTGGCGAAGGACGATGCCAAAATTGAAAACTGGCAGCAGATCAACGACCCGAGCTTTACTATCGGCGTCGGCCTTGGCACCACCTGGGATGAGTTCATCACCAAGGAGGCACCGAAGGCCAACATCAGCCGCTTCCAAAGCAGTGCGGAAATTTTTGCTGCTTTCCAGGCCGGGCGCATTAACGCCGGGCTGATTTCCGCCGTGGCTGCCGACCTGGCGCGCGCGCGCATCGGCAGCGGTAAAACCCTGGTACCCGCACCGAAGGTTTATATTCCCGGCGGCATTGCGGTGCGCCAGGAGAACGACTCCCGCTGGCTGAACTACCTGAACACCTGTGCGGGCTACTTCTACTACACCGGCAAATCGCAGCAGTTCTATGAAACCTTCCTGAAGTTCCGCGGCATCGATCCGAAAAGCGTGATCCCGGTGCAACGCGAATCCGCGTAATGCGATCCGTTTCCGGCGGGCGTTCAGCGCCCGCCTCCTTCGCCTGAAGTCACTGAGGACGTTATGCATTATCAATGGGACTTCTCCCAGGTTTTCCGGCTGCTACCGCTGCTGCTGGAAGGGCTGGAGGGTACGCTGCTATTAGTGGCCTGGTCACTGCTGGCCGCCATCCCCCTCGGCCTGCTGCTGGCGGTGCTGCGCCTGTCGCCGTCGGCGCTGCTTCGTGCTTTTGCCGGGATTTACGTGGCCTTTTTCCGCTCCGCCCCGGCCATCGTGCTGATTTACTGGTTTTTCTTTGCCGCTCCGATTCTGTTTGCCTTCAGCCCCGCGCCGCTGACCTCCGCCGTGCTGGCCATCAGCCTGCAGGCCGCCGCCTTCTTCTGCGAGGTGTTCCGGGCCGGTATTCAGGGCGTCGATCGCGGCCAGTGGGAAGCCGCCGCCGCACTCAATATGCGCGGCTGGACGCGCTTTCGGCTGATTGTGCTGCCGCAGGCGCTGCGCCACGTGATGCCCGCGTTTATGAACCGGCTGATCGATCTGATCAAAACCACCACCCTGGCGTCGGTGATCGGCTTCAGCGAAGTGGTGTATAACGCCGGGCGGATTTCGTCGCAAACCTTCCGCCCGCTGGAGACCTTCACCCTCCTCGGGGGGTTGTTTTTCGTACTGCTGGCGATGATCAGCCTGGCGGCACGCGGGCTTGAACGACGCTGGCAGCAGGAGGCACGCCGATGAACTACAGCCTGAATTTTCATTTCCTGCTCAACTACCGCGCGGTGCTGTGGGAAGGGTTACTCAACACCGTACAGCTGTCGCTGGCGATTATGGTCAGCGGTTTTCTGCTCGGCACCCTGCTGGCGCTGCAGCGGCTGTCCCCACGCCCGGCTGTGCGCGCAGTGGGGCAGATCTACGTTAATCTGCTGCGCAATCTGCCCGCGCTGATCGTGCTGTTCTGGTTCTTCTACGCCCTGCCGCTGTACACCGGGATGCAGGTGAGCCGTTTTCTGACCGCCTGGCTGGCGTTCAGCCTGTATACCGCCGCCTACTTCTGCGAGATTTTGCGCGGCAGCCTGCAAAAACTGCCTGCCGGGCAGTGGGAAGCCGCCAGTATGCTGGGCTTTTCCCGCCGCCGGGCGTTTGCGGTGCTGATGCTGCCGCAGGCGCTGCGCCACAGCCTGCCCGCGTTGGTTAACGAGGTGATTGAGATCGTCAAAATCAGCGCGGTAGCGGCGACTATCGCCTTCCCTGAGCTGCTGAGCCAGGCGCGGATGATCAGCGACAGTGAATATCGCCCGGTGGAAACCTACACCGCCGTAGCGGGCATCATTATGGTGTTTATCCTGCTGTTAAGCGCGCTGGCGTGGCTGATTGAGGCCCGCTACGCCCCCGCCAAATCGAGGTCGTTATGATTGAATTACGCAATATCCAAAAATCGTTCGGCGGGCAGCCGGTGCTGCGCGGCATCGATCTGCGCATTGAAAAAGGGGAAGTGGTGGTGATCCTCGGGGCCAGCGGCTCCGGGAAAAGTACCCTGCTGCGCTGCATGAATCTGCTGGAAACGCCCGATCGCGGCGAGATTGTCATCAACGGCCAGCCGCTGGGTAAACCCGCGCGCGACGGTGCACGGCGCTACGACGACCGCGATTTGCAGGCGCTGCGCGAGAAAACCGGTATGGTATTCCAGCAGTTTAACCTGTTTCCGCACCTGACCGTGGAGCGCAATATCACCGTGGCGCAGACCCATATTCTGCGCCGCAGCGCCAGCGAGGCGAAAAGCATCGCCGAACACTATCTGGCCAAGGTCGGGCTGGCGGATAAAGCCACGTCGCTGCCGACGCAGCTCTCCGGCGGGCAGCAGCAGCGCGTGGCGATTGCGCGGGCGCTGGCAATGAAGCCGGAGCTGATGCTGTTTGACGAGGCGACCTCGGCGCTGGACCCGGAACTGGTCGGCGAGGTATTGAACACTATCAAGGCGTTGCGCGATGAGGGCATGACCATGGCGATTGTCACCCACGAGCTGGGCTTTGCGTGGCACGTTGCCGACCGCATCGTCTTTCTGCGCGACGGCAAGATCTACGAGCAGGGTACGCCGGATGAGATCCTGCTGCGCCCTTCTCTGCCGCATACCCAGCGCTTTCTCGCCAGCCACACCACCTTCACGCTGCCGACGGCATGAGTACGGACTGCATCGTAATGGGTTCCGGGGTGATTGGCTGCGCCACCGCACTCCGGCTTCAGCGTGAGGGGCATTCGGTGCTGCTGCTGGATGCCCGTCGCCCCGGCGCGGGTGCCTCATTTGGCAATGCGGGGATGGTCGGGCCGAATGCGGTGGTGCCCATGGCGACGCCCGGCTTCTGGCGACAGCTGCCTGCCCTGCTGTTCGGCCACAGGAAGAGCGTGATCGTCAGGCCGCACGCGCTGCCTGACGCCCTGCGCTGGCTGCGGCTTAGCCGGACGATGGCCAACGAGGCACAGCTTCTGCGCAGCCGCGATGGGCTGCACAGGCTGCATCATCAGGCCATTGAGGGCTGGCGCGAGCTGCTGGGTGAAGAGGCCTGGACGCCGCTATTTCGCCCCGGCAGCACCGTTTCCCGCCATGAATCCACTCGCGCAGAGGCGGTGATGGCTTCGCTGGCCACCCGGCTGCGGGAGCAGATTGGCGTGGCGACACGCCTTATCTCCCCTGCAACTATTGCCCGCTGTTTCCCGGAGATCGCGGCCGAAAGAGCCATTTTTACCGCCGTTGACCACACTGCCGCCGTGCGCGACCCGGCCGCACTGCTGGAGACGCTACGGCAAAAATTTATCGCCGCCGGAGGCCGCTGGCAGCGCTACCGCGCCGAGCGGCTGGCGGTCAGCGAGGGACGTATCCGCAGCCTGACCGGCGACGGAGGCAGGCTGCACGCGGACCACTACATTCTGGCTGCGGGCCACGCTTCCACCGACCTGCTCCCCACCAGCAATCTGCATATTCCGCTGATCGCCGAGCGCGGCTATCACATTATGCTGGAACGCAGCCGCCCGCTGTTTGCCGACTCGCCGCAGGACGGTTTCACACCCTGCGTACTGCACGATGCCAGCCATAAGTGCGTGATAACGGAAATGTCCGGCGGCATTCGGGTCAGCGGCTTTGCTGAATACGCCCATCCGGGCAGCCCCGCCCGCCGCGACTGCTATGACCGGCTGGAGCGCTATTTTCGCCAGCGCTTTCCGCGCTATCCCCGGGTACGCCTGTCGCAGTGGTACGGGCATCGCCCGTCAACGCCGGACTCGCTGCCCTATATCGATCGCCATCCCGCCGCTGCGAACCTGATTTGCGCCTTCGGCCACGGCCATTACGGCATGTCCGGCGCGCCAGCGACAGCGCGGTGGGTGAGCGATCTGATCGCCAGTGCTGATGATTCTGCCGCGCGGTCGCCGTTCAGCCTGCGCCGCTTTACCGACGAATAAAAGGAGCGCCCGATGAGCGTTACTCTCTCTTTTGAACAGCTGCATGAACGTATACAGGCGTTACTGGCCGCCGCAGGTATTCCTTCCACCATCGCCGGGATACTGGCTCAGCGTATTGCCATTGCCGAGCGCGACGGCACGCTGAGCCACGGCCTGATGCGCCTGCCGGACTATCTGGCCTCGATACGGGCGGGATGGATTACGGCCGATGCGCAGCCGGTGATTGACGCGCAGCCGTCGCCGTTTGTGCAGGCGGACGGCGGCAATGGCTTTACCCAGGCAGCCGCACAGCTGGCGCAGCGGGCAGTGCTCGAACGGCTGTCCCGTTACGGTATCGCTCTGTTGAGCATTCGCAACGCGCACCATATCGGCGCGCTGTGGACCGATATTGAGGAGTACGCCGAACGCGGCTATGTTGCACTAAACTTTGTCAATTCGCGCCCGCGCCTGGCGGTGTACGGTTCACCGGGGCCGCTGGTCGGCACCAATGCCATGGCCTTTGCCTTCCCCGATGGTAAAGGCGGCGTGCTGGGCTGGGATCAGGCCTCCAGCACAATGTCGCTGGGCGAGGTCAAGCAGCATGCACTGCGCGGCGTGCCGATGCCGGAAGGCACGGGGCTGGATCAATCCGGCCAGCCAACCACCGATCCGGCGGCGGTGCTGCACGGCGGAACGCTGCTGCCGTACGGCGGCCACAAAGGTTCGGGGATAGCGTTGATGGTGGAGGTAATGGCCGCCGCGCTGACCGGCGGTCGCTTCGGCTTTGAGGATCGCTCAGCGCAGTATCCCGGCGCGGCCAGTTCCAACGCCGGGCAGACGATTATCGTTATCGATCCGGCGTTCAGCACCGCCACGCCTTTTGCCGAGCGCATCGCCAGCCTGGTGACGCATCTACACGGCGATGCCGATCTGCGCCTGCCGGGCGAGCGCCGCCGCCAGCAGCGGCAGCTGACCGAACAGCAAGGCTTTACTGTGGCGGGTGAAACGGCGGTGCTGCTGGGTGAGGCTTCGCACTGAGGGCATACCCTACGCTATCGGGCGTGCCAAAGCACTGAAGGTCTGAAGGCTGTGCTGTTGAGTATTGCTTTGCGCAAAGCATAAAACAACGTTGCTGTCGGGTATCGCTTTGCGCTGAGCAGCGTATATTTTAACTTTTGCAATGGAGAGTGTTATGAGTCAACTATTCAGCCCCGCCCATATCGGCCAGCTGGCGCTGGACAACCGCATCGTGATTGCGCCGATGTGCCAGTATTCTGCCGATAACGGCCACGCCACCGCCTGGCACCGCATTCATCTCGGCCATTTAGCGCTTTCTGGTGCCGGGCTGCTGATTCTGGAGGCCACGGCGGTGGAACCCGCGGGCCGCATCTCTCCCGCCGATTTAGGGCTGTGGGATGATTCAACCGAGGCAGCACTGGCCGAGGTGGTGCGCGATATCCGCACGTATTCGCCGATTCGGCTTGGCATCCAGCTGGGCCACGCCGGGCGTAAAGCCGCCTGCGCCGCACCGTGGAACGGCGGCCACCAGCTGAGACAGGATCAGGGAGGATGGCAAACCGTTGCGCCGTCGGCGGCCCGCTTTGCCGAGGGCGATGCACCTCCGCATGCGCTGACCAAAGAGGAACTTGGCGAACTCAAGCAGGCGTTTGTTCGCAGCGCCGAGCGCGCGGTGCGTCTGGGCTTCGAGCTGATTGAGCTGCACGCGGCGCACGGCTATCTGCTGCACCAGTTCCTCTCGCCGCTCAGCAATCAGCGTGAAGATGAGTACGGCGGATCGCTGGAAAATCGCCTGCGTTTCCCGCTTGAGGTATTCCGTGCGGTGCGCGAGGCCGTTCCGGCATCGGTGGCGGTGGGCGCACGATTGTCGGCCACCGACTGGGTGGCGGGCGGCTGGGATGTACAGCAGTCGATTACCTTCAGCCGGGAACTGGAAGCGCTGCGCTGCGACTATCTGCATATTTCCAGCGGCGGACTGTCCACCGCTCAGGCGATTACCGTACGGGATGGCTATCAGCTGCCGTTTGCACGCGATATTCGCCAGCAGGTCACTATTCCGGTGATTGGCGTGGGGCTGATCACCGATCCGCACCAGGCCGAAGCCGCTTTGACCGATGGCGATGCCGACCTGATCGCGCTGGGGCGCGGTATTCTTTATAACCCGCGCTGGCCGTGGCATGCCGCCGCCGCGCTCAAAGGTGAGGTCAGCGTTCCGCCGCAGTATCTGCGTTCGGAACCGCACGGGGTTAAGGGCACGTTTAAAAGCGGCTCGTGAGCAATTAAAGCAGATGTTTCGGCATCTGCTCATCAGAGTCATGGCGGGAAGAATATCTACCCGCCATTTCGCTTAGTTATCCAGATTATTCGCTTTTAAGTACTGATTAAACACCGGATCGACACTAAACAGGCCATATTCTTGCAGCTTATCCAGTTCGAGTATTTCCAGTCTGGAAGAAGGAACCTGCAGCATCGCATCCATCAGGTAGCCCGGCACGCGCATTTCACTCAGGTAGGCTCTGATCGCCTTTTCGGTATCCACATAGAGCTGTTCCTCCCGATCGTAGTCCGCACCAGGCTTTTGCGAACTCAGGCTGTAAAAGGAGTGGATGCCGATTTCTCCCGCCGCAAAGCGGCCCACGCCCCCCGCCAGCAGCAGCACGCAGGAGGAATAGCAGTGCGCATTCATCGGCACCAGCACCTGAATTTTGTTTTTCCGCAGCAGTCGGCCGATGCGCATTGCCTCTTCCACATCGCCGCCGTTGGACTGGATCTGGATCATGCCGGTTCGCGTTGAGGGGTCTATTTTCGCCAGCTTTTCGATCCGGCTCGCTATCTTATCCGCATCGCCCTTCACGATGTCACCTTCGTACACATCCATCAGGCACATACCGTAGCCCATTAGTGGGCAAAACGATCCCGGCTTCTGGAACTCCCAGTTACTCAGGGTTAAGGCAGAGGAATTGCATGAGACTAAAAACAACAGCGAAATAAAAAACTTCTTCATTTTGGATTACACCACTGAATTTGCAGGGATTTCCAACCCGCTTTGAGGCCGATAAGAGTAAAGGATTTTCATACCTCTCGCCAGTCGCCCTTCTTCTTGTATTTCTGATGCATAAAGGACGGGGCTATCAGCGTTAACTGATAGCCCCGTAAGCAGAGGATTAGTAAATACACGATAATAACTGCAGGTGGTAATCTCATAGCCGTTTCTGTCAACGCAAAGCAGAAAAGACACCTTCGTCATCAGACAGGAAGGTCCTGTGAGTGACTTAAGTGTCTTATGGCAGATAAATGCCAGGAGCGGACCTGTTACCTTTGCCTGCGTATAACCGCGACTTCATTCCTAAATTCTCAATGTATCGATAACAGCTCGTAGAGCAGGCGACACATTACGGTGCGGATAATAGAGAAATGAACCTTCCAGGCGCTGGCTGTAACGTTGCAAAACTCTGATGAGCGAACCCTGTTCTAAATCATCAGATACCAACTCTTCCGGAACATAAGCCAGTCCCAGGCCCAGCCTGGCTGCTTTGGCCTCCATATAGCTGTCAGCGAAAACCCACTGTCCCTGCGGTCGATGGGTGATTCTTTTTCCGTTATGGTGAAGTTCCCATGAGTACAGTTTCCCGTCCCCAAACTGATAGGCAATGCAGGGATGAACCGCTAAATCTACGGGGGCTTGCGGAAAGCCATAGCGACGAAAATGGTCAGGCGTGCCGACAACAGCCATCTCCATGTCAGGGGAAATACGCACAGCAACCATGCCACTACCTACTTCAGGCCCCAGGCGAACCCCCGCATCAAACCTCTCGGCAATGATATCGACAAATCGGCTTTCGCTAATGAGTTCCAGTCGAATATCCGGGTAGCTCTTCTTAAACACCGCAAGCTTTGGCAGAAGCAATTTATCAATAGCATGCTGACTGGCATTGATGCGTACCGTGCCCGATGGGGACTGGCGATAATGAGCCAGCGTTTCCAGCCCCATATCTAAAGCGTCGAATCCTGCTTCAATGGTCCGGTAGAGCTTTTCACCGGCATGGGTGAGCGATAATCTCCGCGTGGTGCGCACCAGGAGCTGAACGCCCAGTCGTTCTTCAAGTTCCCGTACTGAACGGCTTATTCCTGATTGTGCCAGGCCAAGGCGATGTGCTGCAGCTGTGAAGCTCCCTTCCCGTACTACCTGCATGAACAGGTATAAATCGTTATAGTTTTCCCGTTTTGCCATCATTCCGCTCCCGAAACCACATTTCGATTTAGAACAATATGGTATTAATCCTAGCATTTACCTCCCTCTAATCAGCACTATTTCTGCTAACTATAATGAGCGCATTGCTACAAAGCACAGCAGTGTTGTCCGTATGAAACCTGTTTCAATCACGTTTTATAAGGAGAGTTTTGATGACTGTTTTCACCCAAAAACTGGCAACTGCAATACCCGCCATGCTGCTATGTGCATCATTAAGTGGAGTTACAAACATGAGTTATGCTGATACAACTAATCCGAACGCACCTGTTTCGCTGGTCGAAAAATGGGATAAAACATTCCCTGAAAGCGCGAAAGTGGATCACCGTAAAGTGACTTTTCAGAACCGTTACGGGATCACTTTAGTAGGGGATCTCTACATTCCTAAGGATCGCGGTGAGCGTAAGCTGGCGGCCATTGCCGTTAGTGGGCCTTTCGGCGCAGTGAAAGAGCAATCTAGCGGTCTGTATGCACAAACGCTGGCTGAACAGGGGTTTATTACCCTGGCGTTTGACCCTTCTTATACGGGAGAAAGCGGTGGCTCTCCACGTAATGTCGCCTCTCCGGATATTAATACCGAGGATTTTAGCGCGGCAGTTGACTTCTTAGGTCTGCAAAAAGAGGTGGATCGTAACCGTATCGGGCTGCTCGGTATTTGCGGCTGGGGCGGCATGGCCTTAAACGACGCCGCAATGGATACTCGCGTTAAAGCGGTGGCGACCAGCGTGATGTATGACATGAGCCGTGCGATGGGGCATGGTGTAGGTGATGGTAAAGACCGCTATTCCACTAAAGATCGTCGCGCCGTACTACAGTATCTGAACGCACAGCGTTGGAAGGATGCGGAAAATGACACTTACGCGGCCGGCAGCCATGACATTAATGTTGATGAGAAGGGTAACGTCAGTGCATCGGATCGTGTTTTGCCGGAAACGTTACCTGCTAATCCTCATCCTGTTTTGAAAGAGTTCTTTGATTATTATCGTATGCCGCGTGGTTTCCATGCGCGTTCGGTCAATTCAACCGGAGCCTGGAATGCGACAATGCCGCTGTCATTTATGAATATGCCGCTGCTGAGTTACGCCAATGAAGTCACTATCCCTACACTTATTGTGACCGGCGAAAAAGCCCACTCACGCTATTTTGCTGAAGATGCCTTTAAGGCCATTGGCAGTAAAGAGAAAGAGCTGGTGATTGTTCCAGGGGCAAACCACGTTGATTTGTACGATAACGTTGCGGGCAAGATCCCGTTCGTTAAATTTGAGCAGTTTTTCAAAGCTAACTTAAGATAACGACCTGAAACCGTCTGCTAATTGCAGACGGTTTTAATCGTCCGCTACCCATTCTCATCCACATGTTCTCGTTATTCTCTAAATAGCGTCTGCCCCGGCTGCCGCTGAATCTCGCCGCGTCCATATAAAGAGATGCTGATAATGTCCATAGTAAGTCTTAAAAGATCACCAAAGAAAACAGATGCACACTGGGGGGGCGTGTTTGCCATGACGCTCTGCGTTTTTGTACTAATCGCTTCCGAATTTATGCCGGTCAGCCTACTGACGCCTATTACCCGCGAGCTGCACATCACGGAAGGCCTCGCAGGCCAGGGAATTGCAATATCTGGCGCGTTGGCGGTACTGACCAGCCTGACTATCTCCCATATCGCCGGAGATCTGAATCGTAAATATCTTCTGCTGGGGCTAACCGTCCTGATGGCCATATCTGGATTGGTTATCGCCATAGCGCCCAGCTATCCGGTTTATATGCTGGGAAGGGCCCTGATTGGCGTCGTCATCGGTGGATTCTGGTCACTCTCAGCTGCAACCGCCATTCGGCTCGTACCGCAACATCAGGTTCCTCGTGCACTGGCAATTTTTAATGGTGGGAACGCGCTGGCTATCGCTGTGGCTGCGCCACTCGGTAGCTATCTGGGGACAACTGTCGGCTGGCGTGGGGCTTTTTTATGCATCGTCCCCCTGGCGATAGCCGCGTTCATCTGGCAATGGGTCAGCCTGCCCACTATGGAAAGCGATAAAAAACAAAAGCCACAGGGAACTCCGTTTCGTCTGTTCAGAGACGCCATTGTACTTACAGGACTGCTGGCCTGCGGGCTCTTCTTTATTGGGCAGTTTGCCTTATTTACCTATGTGCGCCCCTTTCTTGAGACGGTGACCAACGTAGGTCCTGCCGGGCTCTCTCTGATTTTGCTCGCAATAGGCACAGCAGGTTTTGTTGGCACATTAGTCGTATCGACATTCCTGAATTCCAGGTTGTTTCAAATCTTAATAATGATCCCCCTGCTTATGGCAGCGGTAGCCGGTACATTACTGCTAGCCGGACACAGTATCTGGGCGGTGACCGTTTTGCTAAGCCTGTGGGGGTTACTGGCCACGGCTGCGCCAACGGGGTGGTGGACATGGATTGCACGGGCGCTGCCTGAAGATGCAGAGGCGGGTGGGGGTCTAATGGTTGCGGTTATCCAGCTTTCGATTGCACTTGGTTCGACGGCAGGAGGAGTGGTATTTGACAGCCTGGGATGGCAAAGTGCTTTTGGCTTGAGTGGTTTATTACTGCTGGGCGCGGCAGCGATGACATATGTCACATCCCGTCAAAACAGTAAAGCACACTAGCACAATCCATTTATTTCAGGCGCGCTCTTTGTCATGGCATATGGCAGAGAGCTGAATGTCCGCTCTTCGCTGTGAGTTCAACTGATGGGCGCAACACACTTATTGAACCGCTCTGCGGGTGATTCATAGTCTAGCGTTTTTCTCGGTCTTTCGTTGAGCTGTCTGGCAACGCTGTTTAGTCTCTGCTGACTGTGAACCGATAAGTCAGTTCCCTTTGGAAAATATTGTCTGAGCAACCTGTTCGTATTTTCATTTGAGCCACGTTGCCAGGGAGATTGAGGATCACAGAAGTAAATCTGGATGTCTGTTGCTACAGTAAACCGGGTGTGGCTGGTCATTTCAGCTCCCCGATCCCAAGTTAATGTTTTATATATTTCAACAGGTAATTCCCGGGCTTGTCTGATGAGTGCAGATATAACCGTTATGGTCTTGTTGTCCCTGATTTTGGCCAACATAACAAAGCGGGAATGGCGTTCTACGAGGGTGACGATATAGGAGTTTTTTGAGCCCTGGATCAGATCACCTTCCCAGTGACCAGGTATGGCTCTGTCTGCGGCTTCCGGTGGCCTTTCGCTGATAGGTATCGCATTCGGGATTTTCCCTAATCCTTTCCCTTTAAGTGATGACGTTCGGGATCTACGAACCGCTCTCCTGCTTCTGAGGCATTGCTGTAGCTCTTTTTTTAATGCCCCCCTGGTTTGTATAAAAAGCGTTTTATAAATCGTTTCGTGTGACACATGCATTTCCTGATTATCCGGATAACTGCGTTTCAGCCAACCGGCGATCTGTCCTAATGCATCTTCTCTGCAATGATTTTACACAATGTGGGGCTTTCAATTAGCTTGCAAGGTTTTGGTCTCAGAGCATTTTCCCACGCAGCAGTATCGGCTTTTGCTGCACGATATTGCCTGGCACCTCCATGCCTCCTGACCTCGCGGCTAATCGTTGAGGGTGCTCTTGATAAGTTGGCAGCGATGTCCCTGATACTGAGTTTTGCTACCAGTCCTCTGGATATCTCCTCTCTTTCGTCAAGCGTAAGCGCTAATCTATGCCGTTTTCGAACGGGAGGACGGTAGCCACCTGTCTGGTGGATTGTGGGCATGATAGAAGAATGAAATCGGTCGAACATTCTGGCGATATCATGCAGGGAATCACCTTGCTTATATCTGTCCCAGATAATCGCCTTCTGCTCTGGTGTGTAGTTAATCCGAGTTCTTCGTTTCATGGCAACGTCCCCCTTGATTAAGGATAGCGTTGCATCGACCCATTGAACTCACAGCTCATAGCGGACACGACCTCAGACTATTTACCATAACGCTTTATTGTGCGCTCCGTTAAAATCAGTAGAACACGTTCCAGACATATCCCCTTAAAAACAGTAACAAATCACCCAAAAAGTACGCCATGAACACCATGTAAGAATCAACGCTATGCCTGGCTATGCACTCAACTGAATAGCGTCGGGTTTCAATCAGCTTGACCCACATCAGCCCTGTTTCCACCTGTTTCGATAAGCTCCTGCCGGATGATATATAACAATGAAAATCGCCGCTTGATGAAAGGCACCTTTAAAAGCACTTTCAAGTGACCTATAATTGAAGCTCTTAACAGGAGGATTTATTATGGCATTTCAGATTTTAACCACCACTGCGGCCAGCATAACAGAGCTTAAACGTGATCCTATGGGTACTTTTAATGCAGGAGAAGGTGCACCGGTAGTCATCCTGAATCGCAATGAACCCGCTTTTTACTGTGTTCCCCCTGCCCTGTATGCACAGATGATGGAAATTCTGGAAGATCAGGAGTTGGGTCGTATTGCTGACGAACGAATCGGTGAGGCTGTAATCGAGGTCAATATTGATGACCTATAGGCTAGCCTTTAATGAATCAGCGTTGAAAGAATGGAAAAAACTGGGCCATACCATCCGGGAACAGTTCAAAAAAAAGCTTACTGAGCGCCTGCAAAATCCACGGGTGCCAGCGTCACAACTCCACGGACGTAAAGACCAGTATAAAATAAAGCTCCGTGGAGCGGGCTACCGACTGGTTTACAGCGTTAATGATGAAATTGTGACAGTCACTGTCATTGGTGTGGGTAAGCGAGAAAATGATGGGACGATCGATAGGCCTCGTTGGTGATTGAAAAATTACCTTCGGGGCTTTCTGCTTTTTGTCTCTATCTCTTT
This sequence comes from Erwinia sp. S38, assembly GCF_016624545.1. Classification (NCBI taxonomy): domain Bacteria; kingdom Pseudomonadati; phylum Pseudomonadota; class Gammaproteobacteria; order Enterobacterales; family Erwiniaceae; genus Erwinia; species Erwinia sp. S38. Next base: position 58,230 of record NZ_JACVTS010000015.1, read on the forward strand.
CTATTCCTTCCCTCAAGAAATTTGCCCGCAGGGCACAGCGCTCCTGCAATAACCCGAAGCGGCCGTTCACTCACTTCCTCACCTGAAACTCGGCATTAATAATCGTTTGCATCATCAATTGTTATGTTATAACGTTTCATGATGTAAATTTTTGTATGCCTTTATGGCTTTCTGCCAGGGATAAAATCAGGAGAGTGATGTGATGAAGAAGCCCGGCCTGCCCGCGTTAACGCTGGTGATGGCATCCATGCTGTCGCTGTTTGCTACCGCGCAGGCAAACGCCAAAATCAATGTGATCGCCAGTTTTTCAATTATTGGCGATATGGCGCACAGCATTGGTGAAGACCGCATTACGCTGCGCACGATTGTTGGACCAAACGGCGATGCGCACGTCTATGAACCCTCCCCGGCTGACGCTATTGCAATGGCAAAAGCCGATGTGATCCTGATTAACGGCCTGAAGCTTGAAGGCTTTATGGCCCGGCTGATCCGCTCCAGCGAGAGCACCGCGCCGGTTATTGAAACCACCAAAGACGCTACGATCCTGCGCGATCCGGCAGGTGGGCACTATCACTTCAACAACGGCAAAGCGGTGTTCCATGCCGCCCCGCTCGATCCGCACGCCTGGCAGTCCGTCGCCAATGCAAAAATTTACGTGAAGAATATTACCGAGGCATTCTGCGCGGCGGATAAGGATAACTGCGCGTTTTATCAGCAGAACGCCGATCGCTATACGGAAAAACTGAGCGTGCTGGATAGCAAAATCACTGCCGCAATTCAGCAGGTGCCGCCAGAGAGGCGCACCGTGGTCGTCGGGCATCATGCCTTCCGCTATTTCGAAGAGGCTTACGGCATTCATTTCCTTTCGCCGCAGGGCGTATCCACGGAGTCTGAAGCCTCGGCGGCGGACGTAGCCGGAATTTTACGGGAGATAAAAACTCACCGCGCCTCCGCCATTTTCGCTGAGAACATTTCTAATCCGCGGCTGGTACAGCAGATCGCCAGTGAAGCCGGACTGCACGTTGCCGGTACGCTTTACTCCGATGCACTTTCCGCCGCTGATGGCCCAGCCGCCACCTATCTCGCCATGATGGAACACAACGCCACAACGCTTGCGGCCGCCGCCATCGGGAAGCAGTAACCGACTCATTATTCTGGGAAATAGTTAAAGATGGAGATAAGCATGAAAAAACGCATTTTATCAGCGGCGATTTCCGCGCTGCTGCTGGGTGTCGCGGCGGGTTCCGCACAGGCTGAAGACGACGTTAACGCCTGGCGGCTGTTTGTCGCCGATCACGATAAGCCGGTGATTAATGTGATTGATGCGCTGGACGGCGATAAGCTGGCGACCTTTAACGTCAAGGGCCCGGCCAGCCTTTCGCGCACCGAGAGCGGCGCGGTGGTATTTGCGATTCAGGGCAGCGCCAACGTGGTGTCGGCGATTTCTTCCGGCATTGCCTTCCACGATCACGGCGATCATGCCGATATCGATATCGACGATGCAAAACTGCTGAAAGTTGAGCTGGACGGCAAAAAGCCCGGCCACTTTGTGGAGCGCCAGGGCAAGGTTGCGCAGTGGTTTGACGGTGAAAACAGCGCACAGCTGCTGACCGAGCATGCGGTACTGGCAGGCAAAAATGATGCGACCAAAGTGAGTGTTGTGGCCGCGCATCACGGCGTAGCGGTGCCATACGATGGTTACGCGGTGGTTTCTATTCCGAACCCTGAAGATGCCACTAAGCGCCCAATCGGCGCGCGGGTGGTCGATCTGAAAGGGAATAAAGTCGGCGAAGATGCCGCCTGCCCGGGACTGCACGGTTCTGCCGGTTCGGGCAATATCTATGCCCTCTCCTGCGCTACCGGCCTGCTGCTTATCACTCAAAATGACGATGCGCCGGTGATTAAGCATCTGCCTTACGCAAAATCACTGCCGGAAGGCAGCACCTCCACGCTGATTGGCGGCAAGGGCATGCAGTACTTTATTGGCAACTACGGCCCGGACCGCCTGGTGCTGATTGACCCGACCGAAGCGGACAGCTTCCGTCTGATCCAGCTGCCAACCCGCCGCGTGCATTTTGCCGTTGATCCGGTGCGGCCGAAATTCGCTTACGTGTTTACTGAAGACGGCAAGCTGAATCAGATTGATGTGCTGAAGGGGCAGATTACCCAGTCGGTGAAGGTCACCGAGCCCTACTCAATGGACGGCCACTGGAACGATCCGCGCCCACGCATTGCCGTGGCGGACAGCAAAATCTTCGTGACCGATCCGCTGAAAAGCAAAATCCACGTGCTGGATGCGGTGGCGTTTAAAGAAACCGGCGAGATCGCGGTGGCTGGCCAGCCGTTTAATATCGTAGCGGTGGGCGGCTCGGGCAAGGTTCACGGCGGCGGGCACGCTCACGATGAACACGGCCACAGCCATGAGCACGCACATAACCACGAACACACGCATTAACAGGTAAAAGCTCCGCCGCCGGATCAGGCCCCGGCGGCGTGGCTTGCGGTTTATGCCCGGCTGCGCAGCTGGGTGCAGAACGGGCAGCCGCATCCGGCAACCGGGACGGCGGCACAGGTGGCAGAGGCACTGGCCTGCCCTCTCACCCCGTGCGGGTTGTAAAAGTTGCCAATAAGCGCATTTTCAGCCGTTTTTAACTGCTCCTGCGACGGAGCGGAAATTTGAGTCTCTTTCGCCTGAAAGGCCAGAGCCTGGGCCGAGGCCATCGTCAGAGAGAGCGCAATAATTTTACTGATTTTCATCTGAACCCCTAATAAGCATTCCGGGCGCTGTCGGGCTGTCTTAACGACTGCGGGCATTGGGTGAAACGGTTTTAGTTTAAAAACTGAAGCTTAATCTGAACGGTTATAAAATAACATAACATCCGCTTCGCGCTGCGCAAACTTCTTTCCAATGACTCTTTAATTTCTTGCCGATGACTCTTTTACACATTCAGGCCACGAAAGCGTTTCCCAGCCCTGTCGCCGTCCTGAGTCAACACCGAATTCAGCGCCAGATGCTGAATCAGCATAATGGTTTTTGCATCCTGAATTTCCCCGCTGCGAATGGCGGCCAGAGCCTGTGCGAAGGGCCACTCCAGCACCTCAATATCCTCGCCCTCTTCGACCAGCCCGCCGCCGCTGGTGCTGCGGTCGCGATCGGTATATTCAGCGATAAAGAAGTACAGCTTTTCGGTCACCGAACCGGGGCTCATATAGGCTTCAAACACCTTCTCCACGTTAGCCACTTTGTAGCCGGTTTCCTCTTCCGCCTCGGCCATAATTCGCTCTTCGGGCGAGGCGTTATCCAGCAGCCCGGCGGCGGCCTCGATCAAAAATCCCGAATGGCCGCTGATATAAATCGGGAAGCGGAACTGGCGAGTGAGCACCACCGTTTGGCGCACTTTGTTGTACAGCAGGATAACCGCGCCGTTGCCGCGATCGTAGGCTTCGCGGCTCTGTTCCTGCCATTGCCCGTCCCGGCGCTGCAGTTCAAAGGTAAATTTCTTCAGCGTGTACCAGTTATCCGACAGCAGCTGTTCACGTATATTGCGGATTTTTAGCGGTTCAGTTTGCATGGTTTTCCCCAGAAGAGATGACAGCAGGCACGCTAACATGCATAATCGTGCAAGATCAAGAAAAAACAAGAAGAAAGAATTATGCTCTCCATCCAGAGAAAACAGCTTATTCTGGACATCCTTGCTGATGAAAAGCAGGTTATTTCCCGCGAACTGAGCCAGCGGTTTTCCATCTCTGAAGACTCTATCCGCCGCGATCTCAGGGAGCTGGCAGCCGAGGGGAAGCTTCAGCGAGTGCACGGTGGTGCGCTGGCGGTCTCCACGGCGATTGCGCCATTTGAAACGCGCAAAAACGTGCAAACTCAGGCAAAAAAAGTTATCGCCCGGAAAGCGGCAGCCCTGATTCAACCGGGAAATATTGTGATTGTTGACGGGGGCACCACCACCGGGGAGATGGTTCAGCTGATCCCCAAAACGCTGCCGTTTACGCTGGTCACCCACAGCCCGAGCATTGCGGTCAGCATGGTCGATCACCCGCTGGCCGAGGTGATTCTGATTGGCGGCCAGCTGTATAAGCATTCGCTGGTCACGGTCGGCGCGGCGATGATCGAATCCATCCAGCGCATTCATGCTGACCTGTTCTTTATGGGCGTGACGGGCATTCATCACACTGCCGGATTTACCACTGCGAATTATGAAGAGTCCTGCGTGAAGCGCGCCCTTTCCGAACGTGCCGCTGAAACCGTGGTGATGGCGTCACCGGAAAAACTGAATTCCGCTTCGGCCTTTGCGATCGGCGGCCTTGAGATTGCCAGCACGCTGATTGTGGAAGAGAGCCTGGATGATGAGATGAGCCGGGCGCTGGCGCGATTGCAGATTACGGTGATTTAATGGCGGATATTGCCGCGCTATCGTCGAACCGATCCTCTGATTGCACAGGGTTTGCCTGCGCAGACCGACGGTAACGGATGATGTTCGCTCCAGAACCGCAACCGGAGCGAACATTGGCAGCAAACCTGGCGGGATTAATAAAGCTCCAGATGCAGCCGTCCCTGCTGTGCAAGCTGCTGCCACAGCGTCTCTTCAGCCTGTCCTGCTAAGCCGCAAACCGCCGTCAGCGCATTTTCCACCGCGCTTTCCAGATGCTGCTTGTTACCGCACAGATAAACGTGCGCGCCGCGCTGGAGCATCGCGCTGATGTGCTCTGCGTTATCGGCGATGGCATCCTGCACGTAGTACTTACCGGCTCCGTCGCGCGAGAAGGCGGTAATCAGCTGGCCGATCGTGCCCTGCTGCCGGAGTGACTCCAGTTCGCCCCGGTAGAGAAAATCCCCTTCGCGGCGTTTTTCACCGAAGATCAGGCAGGTTTCTCGCGCCGAAGCGCTCTCCATCGCCTGCTCGCGCAGCAGCCCGATCAGCGGTGCAATACCGGTGCCGGTGCCGATCAGCAGCAGCGGCGCACGCTCGTCTTTCGGCAGCCAGAACCCCGGATTCGCGCGGCTGAAGATACGCATCGCTCCGTTGTCACCCAGCAGCCAGCCGGTGGCGACACCCCTGCGCGCCCGGCCCCGACGTTCATAGCACACTTCACGTACGCAGAGATCGACGATCTCCGTATCGGGGCGCGAAGCGATAGAGTAAGCGCGCGGCAGGCAGCCGGGCAGCAACTCCAGTAGCGCATCCAGCGTCACCGACTGCGGCGTGCAGAAATCTTCGAGCACATCGAGCAGGTCCGCGCCGTAAAGGTACGCCTCCAGTGTTTTGCGCTGGCTGATTTTCAGGAGTGCCTTCAGCTCGTCACTGCCGGAAAGCTTCGCCAGCTCGCGCAGGGTGGTTTTGCTTATCTGCCGCAGTTCCCGGCGGCGCAGGGCCTCGGCAGCATCGCTGCGGCCAAGCCAGGTGCCAATTGCGGCCAGCAGATCGGCGTCATTTTCCGGCTGGAGATACAGCGTATCCCCGGCGCGATAGTGGATGCCGCTGCCGGCAATATTCAGCCGGATATGCCACGCACAGGGCGCTTCGGCGCTGAGTCGGCGGCGTTCGATTATCGATGCAGCAAAGGCGTTATCTTCGCTCCAGGCGGTCACCTGCAGGTGCAGGTCTTGCCCCGCCTGTTCATCGCCGTCCAGCACTTTTTCCAGCACCGACAGCCACTGAGAGAAAAAGCCGTCAAACGCGGCATCGGCATCCACCCGGTTAATCATGCCGTACGCCCCGCGCTCGGCCAGTGCCGCATCAAGCGTTTTGGTGAAGCCACAAAAGTTGGGGTAGGCGGTATCGCCAAGGCCAAATATGGCGTAGCGCAGGCCGTCAGCCCCCGCATAGTGTTGCAGCTGGTCAATAAACTGTTCCGCGTTGGCCGGAGGTTCGCCATCGCCAAACGAACTGGAGACGATCAGCAGCAGATCGCCGGAACGCGGCTCTGTCTGAAAGAGATAGTTAAGCTCCAGAACCTGCGGAGCGAAAGGTTGCAGAAAAGGCTGCTCGCCCAGGCGCAGTGCCAGCGCCCGGGCATTGCCCGATTCCGAACCGTAGCCAATAACGATACGTTCGATGAGATCGGCCATAGTGATGTCTTAGTTATCGTAGAATTCGTCGAACTGCTCTTTAGAGAACTCTACCGCTTCAAAATCGGTCATCAGGTCGTTAATCACCCGGCGGATGCTGATGTAAGAAGAGATAGCGCCCTGCTCGTCGTACAGCGGTTGCACGGTGGTATCCACCACGTACAGGCCACCGCCTTTACCAACGTTAGGGATGATGCCGGTCCAGATATTGCCCGCTTTGATGGTGTCCCACATGTCCTTATAGGTGGCTTTTGGTACTGACGGATGACGCACGATGCTATGCGGCTGCCCCAGCAGTTCTTCGCGGCTGTAGCCGGTCAGCTGACAGAACAGATCGTTGACGTAAGTGATGGTGCCCTGCAGATCGGTGGTGGAAATCACCATCACTTTATCAAGGGCGGACAGCAGCTGGTCGGAATTGGGAGTCTGGCTCATAGCAAATTTCCTTGTGTTTAACCTGTTGAGGTGACTCAGTGCAGGTGAGGTCAGTGTATCGATTTGATGCGAACTATAAGTTGCATTTGAAATGCATCTTATAGGGAATCCCCCGACAAGATCAAGTTAAATGATTGTTGCAAAAAGGAAATAAACCCCTGCTAAAAATGCAACATCCACGCTTGCGCCCGTCTCAGCACGATGGAATACCCGTTCGAAGTGAAGGCGTTAGCCACCGTTGGCTAATTTGCTATCAGTCGTAATCCACACCATTTGTAATTTTTTGAAATGGTGAATGAAAATTGTTCTCCCTGAGTTATAGCCTGTGCTATAACTCATAGCATCAGCTAATTGCCTTGCGTAACTTTCTTACAGGAGAACATTGATGCCTCGTCTGAACTGGTTTAAAGGATTGTGCTGCGTAGCCCTGCTGGCGGCGCTGCCGCTAACGCCCGCCGCTGCCGCAGAGAAATTCCGCGTGATCACCACCTTTACGGTGATTGCCGATATGGCGCAGAACGTGGCCGGAGACGCCGCCGAGGTGGCATCGATCACCAAGCCAGGCGCGGAGATCCATGAATATCAGCCGACGCCCGGCGACATCAAACGCGCGCAGGGTGCACAGCTGATCCTCGCCAACGGCCTGAACCTGGAGCGCTGGTTCAGCCGCTTCTATCGCCATCTGAAAGGCGTGCCGGAAGTCGTGGTCTCCGCCGGTGTGGAGCCGATGGGCATCAGCGAAGGCCCTTACAGCGGTAAACCAAACCCGCACGCGTGGATGTCGGCGAAAAACGCACTGATCTACGTCGATAATATTCGCGATGCGCTGGTGAAATACGATCCGGCCAATGCCGCCACCTATCAACGCAACGCCGAACGCTACAAACAGCAAATCATCGCTACCGTTGCGCCGGTTCAGCATGCGCTGGCACAGATCCCGGAAGATAAACGCTGGCTGGTGAGCAGCGAAGGCGCATTCTCCTATCTGACCCGCGACTACGGCCTGAAAGAGCTGTATCTGTGGCCGATCAACGCCGATCAGCAGGGTACGCCGCAGCAGGTTCGCCGGGTGATTGACCAGGTGAAACAGCATCAGATCCCGGCGGTATTTAGCGAAAGCACCATCTCCGACAAGGCCGCGCGCCAGGTTGCGCGTGAAACCGGCAGCCACTACGGCGGCGTGCTCTACGTGGATTCACTCAGCCAGCAGGACGGACCGGTGCCGACCTATCTGGATTTACTGCGGGTGACCAGCGAGACCATCGTGCGCGGTATCCAGCAGGGGTTAGCAAAATGACCGAACTCAGTGCCCTTCAGCAGCCCGGCGGCATCCACGTCAGCGATGTCACCGTGACCTATCGCAACGGCCACACCGCGCTGCGTAACACCACGCTCGATATTCCCACCGCCAGCATCGCCGCGCTGGTGGGGATTAACGGCTCCGGCAAGTCGACGCTGTTTAAGGCAATTATGGGGTTTGTGCCGCTCTCTTCCGGCAGCATCACCCTGCTTGGCCGCCCCGGCAGCCAGGCGCTGAAGCAGAACCTGGTGTCCTACGTGCCGCAGGCCGAGGACGTGGACTGGTCGTTTCCGGTGCTGGTAGAAGATGTGGTGATGATGGGGCGCTACGGCCATATGGGCATGCTGCGCATCGCCCGCCAGCAGGACCGCGATATCGTCGCCGACGCGCTGGCGCGGGTGGGGATGTCCGACTATCGCCACCGGCAGATTGGTGAGCTTTCCGGCGGCCAGAAGAAGCGGGTCTTTCTGGCCCGCGCCATCGCCCAGCGTGGCCGGGTGATCCTGCTGGATGAGCCGTTTACCGGGGTGGACGTGAATACCGAAAGGCAGATTATCAGCCTGCTGCACGAGCTGCGCGATGAGGGGCGCACGCTGCTGGTTTCGACGCATAATCTGGCGTCGGTCAGCGAATACTGCGACCACACGGTGATCATTAAAGGCACGGTGCTGGCCTGCGGCACCACCGCCACCACCTTCACCCGCGAGAATCTGGAGAATGCCTTTAGTGGCGCGCTGCGCGATATCGTCTGGGAGAATCCGTAATGGGCTGGCTGGCGGAACCGTTCCACTATGAGTATATGCTCAACGCGATGTGGGTCTCCGCGCTGGTCGGCGGCGTGTGCGCGTTTCTCTCCTGCTATTTAATGCTGAAAGGCTGGTCGCTGATTGGCGATGCGCTGTCCCACTCCATCGTTCCCGGCGTGGCGGGTGCCTATATGCTCGGCCTGCCGTTTGCCCTTGGCGCGTTCTTTTCCGGCGGGCTGGCGGCAGCCGGAATGCTGTTTCTTAACCAGCGCACCCGGCTGAAAGAGGACGCGATTATCGGCCTGATCTTCTCCTCATTCTTCGGCCTGGGGCTGTTTATGGTGTCGCTGAACCCCACCTCGGTGAATATTCAAACCATCGTGATGGGCAATATTCTGGCGATTGCGCCGGGCGATATCCTGCAGCTGGCGATTATCGGCCTCACCTCGCTGGCGATCCTGCTGATTAAGTGGAAAGACCTGATGGTGACCTTTTTCGACGAGAACCACGCCCGCTCGATCGGCCTGAATCCTGCCCGGCTGAAGCTGCTGTTCTTCACCCTGCTTTCCGCCTCGACCGTGGCCGCCCTGCAAACCGTCGGCGCGTTTCTGGTGATCTGTCTGGTGGTGACGCCGGGTGCGACCGCCTATCTGCTGACCGACCGCTTCCCGCGGCTGCTGATGATTGCGGTGGCTATCGGCAGCATCACCAGCTTTTTCGGTGCCTGGCTCAGCTACTATCTGGACGGTGCGACCGGCGGCATTATCGTGGTGGCACAGACGGTTATCTTCCTGCTGGCGTTTATCTGGGCCCCTAAACACGGGATGCTGGCGCGCCGTCGCCTGGCCCGACAAACGCAGGAGGCACAGCCATGAACCTGACCGAACTGCTGCTCAGCCCGTTTGAGTTTGATTTTATGCAGAACGCGCTGGCGATTTCGCTGCTGGTGGCGATCCCCTGCGCCCTGCTCTCCTGCTTTATGGTGTTAAAAGGCTGGTCGCTGATGGGCGATGCGATGAGCCACGCGGTGTTTCCCGGCGTGGTGCTGGCCTACATCATCGGTATTCCTGTTGCGATTGGCGCGTTCGTCGCCGGGCTGTTCTGCGCGCTGGCCACCGGCTTTGTGGCGGAGAACAGCCGCATCAAGCGCGATACGGTGATGGGGATTATTTTCTCGGGGATGTTTGCTCTCGGGCTGATCCTTTATCTGTCCATCGAATCTGACGTACATCTCGACCATATTCTGTTCGGCGATATGCTGGGGATTGGGCTGTCGGATATGCTGCAAACCGGCGGCATTGCCGCGCTGATTGCGCTGATTGTACTGGTGAAGTGGAAGGATTTACTGCTGCACGCTTTCGATCCGCATCAGGCGAAAGCCTGCGGGATTAACACCTCGCTGCTGCACTACGGCCTGCTGTGCATGATCGCCATGACCATTGTGGCCACGCTGTCGGCGGTGGGGATTATTCTGTCGATTGCGCTGCTCATTGCGCCGGGGGCGATTGCTCTGCTGCTGATGCGCCGCTTCTCGTCGGTGCTGATTTTCGCCGTGCTGCTGTCGATGGCGGTCTGCTTCCTCGGCACCTGGCTGTCGTTTTTCCTCGACAGCGCGCCCGCGCCGACGATCGTGGTGCTGTTCAGCCTGATCTTTATTGTGGCGTTTATCTGGTCCAGCCTGCGTGCCCGCGCGGTGATGACCTAGAGGAGCCGGTCACTGCCTGCTCGGGCAAGCGTGCCCGTGCGGCGGCCTCAGGCACAGACGTTGCGCTTCTTTCGGAATCAGCCCGCGCCGGGTGGCAACACCCGGCGTTGAACGTTCAGACAGGCTGCCCCCTGCGGGGCAGCCGTAGTCTTTATCCGAGATCCTGACCGTTGGTGGCGATAACCTGCTTATACCAATGGAAGGATTTTTTACGGTAGCGATCGCCGGTGCCGTTGATGTTGTCATCCAGATCGACGTAGATCATGCCGTAGCGTTTGCTCATCTCCCCTGTCGACATACTTACCAGATCGATACAGCCCCACGGCGTGTAGCCCATCAGATCCACCCCGTCCTTAACCGCTTCCGCCATGGCGCTGATGTGCTGGCGCAGATAGTTAATGCGGTACTCATCGGCGACGTAGTGATTTTCATCCGGCTTATCTATCGCGCCCAGGCCGTTTTCAACGATAAACAGCGGCTTCTCGTAGCGGTCATACAGCTCGTTCAGCGCGATGCGCAGGCCGGTTGGGTCGATCTCCCAGCCCCAGTCGCTGGCTTCCAGGAACGGGTTACGCGCCCCGCCGAGCAGGTTGCCGTGCGCCGCTGCGGCTTCCGGGTGGGTGGCGTAGATAGTGCGCGACATGTAGTAGCTGAAGCCGATGTAGTCGACGGTGTGCGCTTTCAGCAGCTCCAGATCGCCCGGCTGGATATCCAGCTTGACGCCCAGCGACTGCCACAGGCTTTTCGCGTAGTACGGATATTTGCCACCCACCTGCACATCGGCACAGTAGAAGTCGGAAGACTGACGCTCTTTCAGCGCCGCCAGCTGGTTCACCGGGTTGCAGTCGAAGCCGTAGCTGGTGGCATAGAGGATCATGCAGCCAATTTTGATTTCCGGGTTAGTTTCATGGGCGATTTTCACCGCCAGGCTGCTGGCAACGAACTGATTATGCAGTGCCTGGAATTTGGCCTGCGGCTCCAGCGCGCCGGTTTTCACCGTCAGACCCTGGCTCATGATTGGGAAGTGGAAGGCGCTGTTGATCTCGTTAAAGGTCATCCAGTACTTCACCTGCTGACCAAAGCGTTCCAGCACCGTGCGGGCAAAGCGCTCGAAGTGGCCGATCACCTCGCGCCCCTGCCAGCCGCCGAACGCGTTGGCCAGGTGCAGCGGCATCTCATAGTGGGAAATGGTGATCACCGGCTCGATGCCGTGGGCGATGCAGGTGTCGATGACCTGCTGATAGTGGTTGAGGCCCGCCTCGTTCGGCTGCTGCTCTACACCGTTCGGGTAGATGCGCGTCCAGGCAATCGAGAAGCGATAGCATTTAAAGCCCATCTCCGCGAACAGCGCGATATCTTCACGGAAACGATGATAGTGATCGATGCCTTTATGGTTCGGGTAGGTATAGCGCTCGGTGTCCAGCGAGAAATCAAACTCCGGCGAGGAGACGATGCTCAGACGCGCCTTGCCGCCGGGAATGGCATCGACAATCGACAGACCTTTGCCGTCCTTATCGTATGCGCCTTCCACCTGATTGGCAGCGGTTGCGCCACCCCACATAAAGCCCTGCGGAAATCTTTCTTTCATTGCCGTAATCCTTTAAACATTCGCAAATTTTGCGGCCCCGCTTCAGGATGGATCGATTCAGCGCAGCCCGAACGACGATAATACAAGAGCAGTGAGCAAAGCGTAAGCCGCCGCCCGCCGGGATGGCGCAAATGTCGTAAAAATGAGGATATCGCTGAAGGGAATGCCGATGAAATCATCATTTTGCTGCAAACATCAGCAGTTGGCTGATTTTATTGATTTTCCACGTTGACACACCCGGTCGCGATGATTAATATGCGCCTCGTTCACACGATTCCTCTGTAGTTCAGTCGGTAGAACGGCGGACTGTTAATCCGTATGTCACTGGTTCGAGTCCAGTCAGAGGAGCCAAATTTAGAGAAGCCCGCTTAAGGAAACTTAAGCGGGCTTTTTGTTTGTTATCCTGCCCCGCACCGGCGGAATTTGGTAGTCAGATGTGTAACAAGTTGGTTCGATAACGGATTGACGGCCAGATGTTGTTTAACACCTTCGAGCGTTGATTTTAAATCACCCGCAACCTTTTCAAGGTTTTTGATTCTCACGGCCTGTACCTGTTGATTCAACTGGGGTCGCATCTTTGCTTTCTCAAATGTCGTACAATAAAAAATATCCTGGCTTACGCCTGGGGCCAATCCAGACGAATATGAAGCTGACTCTCGTCAACAGGTTGACGCTAACAATAAGTTGCCTAAACGCCTCTATTTACGCGGAACAAGCCGGACCAAGTTTATTTCGTTACGACTACCACTGCGCATTGGCGTCAGATAAGTACCGGCTCCTTGCGATACAAATACCTGTGTACTTTCAAAGTATTTCAGGCCGCTGTTAAAGTTAAAGAAAAAGGGTGACAACAGCGTCCCTGGAAACACCTGCCCAGCGTGAGTGTGGCCAGACAGTACAAGATCGGCTCCTTTTTCAGCCATGTATTCAATACCCATGGGACTATGATGAATAAATATAGAAGCCTTAAAGTGATCAACATCCAATCCGCCTAGTGTAGATTTGATGGTTTCTTTTTCATCTGAGGGGTGAAGGTCCAGGGTATTTTCATCAGCTTTCATGTAACGAAGACCAACCAGTTGGACCCCACGGATATTCACAATCTCATTCCTGAGAATATGCACGCCCATTGACGCTATAAGTTCCTCTGAACGCGCCTGATCAACATACTTCTCATGATTTCCTCCTGTAAAATAAACAGGTGCTGTGAAGTTTTTTAGCGGTTCAAGAACGCTCTTGCCCAGTGCGACTTTAGAATCAAGTAGATCACCATTGATGATAACCAGATCAGGACTATTGCGATTCGTCTCATCAACTATCTTCTGGAGATAATCACGCCCACGGTGATAGCCGATATGAACATCGGAGATATGCATGATGGTAAGAGAATTGCTAATCTTGGGCACTGATAACTGCGTTGTGGTCACAACGAAGTCTCGTGCCGAATACACTCCCCAACAGGTCAGAATTATCACTGAGAAAAGGGCTGTTCCATTAGCCCATGACGCTGATATAAAAGAGACTGATGCGATAAGACCGGAGATGACAAACGCAATTGCCAGATACACCAGGGCAATCCAGCTTACTCCGCCCAACCAATAGAGCGAACCGACAAATGGGCTGGTCGACTTATCAGCTAATATCAACCCAGCCAGACCAGCAATATAAATTCCTGCGAAGAGACATCGGAACAGAATCGTTCTGCGAATTCCAAACAATGCAATTAAACGTGTCTCAACAAACCAAATTGCAATTATGGATAAGATGAGAAGCACAGCCGGTATACCTAAACCTATTAATGTTTTCACACTATCTCCGGATAGATGCACTGCCTTTCAAAGAAAGCATATCTATAAGTGACAAATTTTCAGCAAAGGGTTTAGCAATAACCTAATCCCGAAAATAAACGACTAACTACCCTTTTCATTCCGTGATGGTAAAGGTGTTTTCCCGTGCCCCCCTACCGAGCCTCCTTAGAGGGAATGTTACGTCACTTAAAACCAGGGTTTTTGCCGGATCAGTCGCCACTTCTGGCCGCTGCTATTCGTAAAGTGAGAAAGAATAATGGGTGAATTAGTCTTATCTGACGACGCGGTGATGTAGATTTGTGTACCCACCAGACCAATTGTGTAGATGCCCCTTGTCACTTCCGTGAATTCCCAAATCACAGTATTATGGACAGCGCTATTCTGAACGAGTGGCACGTCTTCGTAGGGTAGAGATTTGGTATCTAACATTTTACCGGTGTAGTAATTAATTAAACGAAAGTTACCGTCCTCTGCCTGAGAAAAACGCCAGGTCATACACTTCCACGCGTGATGTACGTAAAGAATAACGGGATTACCGTCATGCTTTCTGGCTTTATAGGGGCGAAGGTTTTTTTTAAATGAAATATTCTGAATCGCAAATGTATGGCCATTTAGTTCGTCCAGACTAACATCTGCCGTCCTGTCTGATGCACGCAGTAAGCGAGGTGAAAACTGATGACAAATTTTTTTAATCATCGAAGATGACCCATTAAAGATATTTGGAAATAATGTTTTTTGAATAACTCCAGACAATGATCTCGTTTTCTGAAGAATAATTTTTCTTGCTGGGCTGCTCCTCACCTTTTGGACCAAAATACTTTCCACTAATTCCTTCTAGTTCTGGTGCGCTGGCAGCGTATATACTGCTACTTGCGGCTTTATCAACAGGGATCATCATTATTTGCCAGACGAAATAAATAAGTTTCCACTTCAGAGATTTTGCGGATTCTCTACCAAGGCTAGATTGCGTTGAGCCAGGATGTACACAGTTAAAAGTGACGTTATTAATTCCAGCATTGCGTGTTTCGGTGATGAAATGGTTCATTATCCAAAGAACATATAGTTTAGAGACGGCATAGGCTTTAGCCATGCTATAGTTTTTCTCAAGTTCAATATCATTCAGATCGAGTTTCCCGGTCATACGATGGCTGTCAGAAGATACAGTCACTACGCGGGCTGATTTACTCTGTTTAAGTAAATCCATCAGAAGTGACGTAAGTAGCATAGGAGCAAACACATTAATGGCCATATGTTTTTCGAGACCTTCGCTGGTAGTTTCTCTGGTATCTGTAAACTGGGCTCCGGCATTATTTATAAGAACATCAATGCAGTTATAGTGCTTTTTAATATCATCGGCAAACTGCTTTACACCTGACAGTAATAAGAAATCACCCAGAAACATAACCACATCTGAATTACCAGAGATACGCTTTATCTCATCGAGTACAGCTTCAGTTTTTTGCTTGTTACGGCCGTGGATAATAATTTTATGGCCTTGCTTAGCCAGAGCCGTTGCGGTTTCTTTACCGATGCCATCGGAAGCACCCGTAATGAGAATGACCTTCTTTTCTGCAGCGTTCATATCAATTACACCCCGTGTTTTTTACATTCAGATGTTGGGTAAAGCGCCTTGAAAGCAAATGTACTCGTTGAATCAGCAACTCGGGTGTCGGGTTGTCAGCCAGCAACCCATCAAGCGCCAGAATGAAAACATCTGCTGCTGCCGGGTCATTGAGAATGGTGGTTACACACTGAATAGCTGTGCGACGATGCAATGCTGTTATCTCAGGATCGATGCGGCCGCAGGCCTCAAAAAATTCACCTGACATTGGGGCACCATACATCTCACTCCACGGGTCAATAGCGACAATGCGACAGACGTCGTAAAGCCTTTCATAAGTCTCCCCTGCACGGGAAGCCGCAGCCTCAGCCTCCGGTAAATGCGCCATCAGCCAGTGCCGGAAAACAGCCTTGAATATTTCTTCCTTATTTTTAAATGTCTTATAAACCAGAGTTCGCGAAATACTCGCGCGCTTTGCTATGTCATCCAGAGATGTTTTGGCAAAACCAAAATTGAGAAAACACCATCTCGCCGCAAGTATTATCCCGATTTGACGCGCTTCAACGTCCTCTGGTGTCAGTTTCAGAGACATATCTTTTCCAGTTGTTTTGAAAATGTCTAAACAGGCCTTTCAGGGCACCATTGCACTCTATTTTTGTGCATCATTAGCATAGTGCGATAAAAATTTTCCGAGACCGTTTAGGTTGCTTTACGGAAAACCATCAGGTGAGTAACTACGTCACAAGAACAAAGTGACATTTTTAACTAAAAGTGTCAAAGTGTTTTTTGATGGTTTCAAATTATTCATAGTGGAATATCGATAGAAATCCCAGAAGAGTTGCCATGTAGGCTTACTGTCTCGTCAGATGGCGGGTTTTATCAGATTCTTAAAAAATTATTAAAGTTTTTTCTTCATGATTGATCATAAATCGATACGTGGATGTGGACTGACATGATATGAACATTCTTCTCGTTGAAGATGACCAGATGCTGGGTGAGTCTATTTGTGATGGCGCACGTTTGAGCGGATGGCATATTGACCATGTTTTTGATGCTAAAGCTGCACGTGGCGCACTCGTGGATCATGCCTACGCAGCGGTGCTACTCGACATAGGTCTTCCTGGAGATTCAGGACTATCTGTGTTGCGCACAATGCGTGGGCGCTACGATCCGACCCCCGTTTTAATACTCACTGCGCGCGGTAAGCTAAGCGATCGTATTGCAGGTCTGGACGCTGGTGCAGACGACTACCTCGTTAAACCTTTCCAATTCGATGAACTCTGGGCTCGTGTACGTTCAGTCATTCGTCGCAGCCAGGGCCGTGTTGTGCCCATTTTTACCTGCGGTGACGTATGCATCGACCGCAGTCGCCGAGTCGTTACAAAAGCGGGAAGTGAAATTGTCCTCAGTGCAAACGAATACCGCACTTTACTTGGACTGATCGAACGTCCTGGTCATGTAATCACACGCGACCATTTGCACAATATCGTCTACGGAACTACCAGCAACATAGAGAGCAATACCATAGCCGTATTCATCCACCAACTACGCCGCAAGTTAGGTGACGACCTGATTCGGACCGTCCACGGGCTTGGCTACGTGGTCGGACAGCCCACAGTATGAAATCGCGATCCTACAATGCTCAGTTGCTCTTAGTTATCATTTCGGTCACCGCCGCGTGCTGGGCAATCGTCGTCATCGTGGTACTCACGCAGCTTTCATTCAACCGGGCCAGCACATGGGATGAGAAACTCGCGGCCATAACTACCCAATTGCTGGTGACGATCCCGGCTGATAGTGATTACGACGGTACTGGAAGGCCTGGACTTAAACTACAAGACGGACAAGGCATTGAGAGGGCACCGCTTGTTTTCCAGATATGGGTAGACCGCAGTCGGATAATTGCGAGTACGCCAGGAGCCCCCAGGTCTGTGCTCCAACCCAACTTTATCGATGGTGCTACCTCAACCCTCGTGGAGGGCGAGGTGTGGAGAGTGTACTCTGCCTCGGATAGCACAGGTCGTGTCACCGTACAAGTTGGTACCCTGCAAAGCGTGGTGGATTCGGACATGCGTGAAGAAGTGATCCATGCGTTGATTCTCGCCACAGTGCTACTCGTTATAGCCGGACTCATTATGTGGGTTGTGACACTGATAGCGCTAAGGCCAGTACGCGCTCTTGGACAGGCCATGCGCCATCGCCGCGGCTTCGATCTCACGCCTTTACCCCTTGATCGCCTCCCACGAGAATTGCATCCCTTAGTCGACTCTTTCAACCATGTGCTCAAGCAACTTGACGAAGCTATTGAAGGAGAACGCCGCTTTATTGAAGATGCCGCTCACGAACTGCGCACCCCGCTGTCAGCCCTACAGACTCAAGCCGAAATTGCCATGCGTGCAACGGCTCCCAATGACAAAGACGTCGCCCTCAAGAAGTTGCTTATGGTTGCAGAACGTAGTACTCGATTATCCGAACAGATGCTCGATCTAGCACGTATTAATGCAACGGCAAAGTCCCCTAAACACGTACCGGCTGACCTGAGCCAACTCATTGAACATGTTGCACAAGAGTTTGAGGTCTACGCCCCCCAAAACAGGCGTTTTCTGTTCCTGGATGTGCCCAGCTGTACGATCCAGTGTGACATCGATGAGATTGGTATACTGCTGCGTAACCTCTTGCACAATTCCATGCGCTACACCACTGAAGGCGGAAACGTGCTGGTGCGCTGCGGTTATGAGACCTCTTCTTCATCCGGGCAACAACCCGTAGTGTTTCTGGAGGTGTCTGACGATGGTCCGGGTGTTCCGGATGATGAGCATAAAGCCATCTTCGAACGTTTCCACCGTGTTACGGAAACATCTGTGCGCGGCAGCGGCATCGGTCTTTCACTTGTCGCGCGTATTACCGAATCTCACCATGCTACGCTCCAGACAGGAACCGGCCTCGAAAATCGAGGTTTGAAGGTACGCATCGTGTTTCCGGGCACGACAGCTATAAGCTCTCTAAAGCAGGGTTGATGAGCTCATTAGAAGTAGTGAGCGAGGCCACAATAATATTTTTTCTCTGCACCCTATCTCATTAACGAATTCTTAAAAACTCTAAAAAACTGCTAAATACTCCTGCGTAGTATCCCGTCTCACAGGCGCATCATTTCGGCGCGCCATGAAACTGGAGATTCCGATGCGGCCTCAACCTCTCCCCAGATTCACAGCCTTTCTTCATTCGGGCACCACCCACATTACGCGAGCAATTGAGTATCAAATCCTGGCCGAATCGAAAGTGCCTGGAGATAAATTCATCGCGCTTCCACTAATCAACCTTAAAATGGGCCAACCTATGAACCATCAATACCTCCCTTTCCGCCGCCTGATGTGCTCTTCTCGTATCAGAATGATCGCTGCAATGGCGATTTCTATCACGGGGTCATCAACAGCTTTCGCACAAAGTAGTTATGCAGAGGAAACTGAGAGTAAATGGTTACTGGGAATCGGAGTAGCCGTTGTCGACAAACCCTACCGTAAGGCCGATCGCGAAGTTTATCCTTTACCGATCGTATCGTACGAAAACGAGTGGATAAGCGCATCCATTCCCACTTTCGACATCAAGCTATTCTCAACTGATTCACTTTCGTTCCGCCTGCGTGCACGCTGGACCGGCGAGGGTTACAAAGCAAAGGACTCCCCGTATCTAAACGGCATGGATGAACGTAAGGCCAGTATCTGGACTGGTGGCGCAGTAATGTGGGAAACAGAATTTGCTAACGTTACGGGAGAATTCCTCGCTGATGCGACGGGTAATAGCAAAGGAACTCGCGCCAGGGTACAAATTGACCGACGCTTCACCGCTGGCAAATTCGGCTTCACGCCACGTATTGCGGCAGAGTGGGTCGATGATAAATACGTAGGCTACTACTACGGTGTGAAGACGCCCGAAGTCCAGACCAATCGCATCTTCTACGAGGGAAAAGCGACGACAAATATGCTGATTGGGTTTCGCGTGGACTACATACCTGCCAGCCATCACACAGTGTTTTTGGATGTTGGTGCTACACGCTTCGGCAATGCCGTCAAAGATAGCCCACTGGTGGACAAGCCTAACCAGAGCACATTCGCTCTAGGTTATGTTTATCGTTTCTGACCAGCCGTTACATTCGCCATAAGGATGCAGCCTCCTTAGCATCAATCGGCAACTGAACAATATTAGATGTTGCACCAGATGGATACCGATACAAAAGATGGAAGCTGCGACCACAGAATCAGGCAATGGCTTGAGTGGCCTCATAATGCCCGGTCTGTGGTCACATGATGCAGTTGAAACTTAGAACCAGCCTAAACGTCTCGTTGATGCTCAGCTCCCACGATACGTAGAATAACCATACTGGCTCAGCAGCAGCGGAACGTGATAGGTGGTGGCCGTATTGCTGATGTGGAATTCCACCGGGATTTCCGGGAAGAAACTTTCCTGCTTGCGATCCGCGAAATATTTTCCGGTTTTAAAGATCACGCGATAGTCACCTGCCTCAAACGGTTTCTCCGGCCACAGCGCCGCCACGCGGCCATCTTCGTCGGTGCTGGCCGTGTTCAGCACGGTCCATTTCTCACCCTGTTTTTTCTCCAGCGTTACCGCTACATGCGGGGCGGGCATCCCCGTTTGCTGGTTCAGGATATGCACGCTGATCGGGTTTTTACCGGCGGCAAGTGCCATACCGGGCGCAGCCAGCAGCATAGAGAGGGACATCGCAACAACGGACTTTTTCATGTTTTATTCTCCTGTGTTAATGACCGTGCTGTTATACCTGCGCGCGGGTCGTGGTTACCTGTCACGAAGATGACCATATTGTCATCTGGCGCTGAAACGCTGTGGCTTCCCTGTCTTTCATGGCACACTGCGCCCATGAAACTGTTACTGATTGAAGATAACCAGAAGGCCAGCGCCTGGGTGCGCAAGGGACTTGAGGAAGCGGGCTACATTGTGGATCACGCGGTGGACGGGCGGGACGGTCTGCATCTGGCGCTGGCTCACCCTTACAGCCTGGTGATACTGGATATTATGCTGCCGGGCATGGATGGCTGGCAGGTTCTGAAAACCCTGCGCACCGCCAGCAGCACGCCGGTGATTTGCCTCACGGCCAGGGATTCGGTGGACGATCGCGTTAAAGGCCTGGAGCTGGGCGCGAACGATTATCTGGTCAAACCCTTCTCGTTTGCTGAACTGCTGGCGCGGGTAAGAAATCAGCTTCGCCAGCATCAGCCGCACAGCAGCACGCTGCGCGTGGCGGATCTGGTGATGGACTCGGCGCGCTTTCAGGTCACGCGTAATGGTGTTCCGCTGGCGCTGACCCGCAAAGAGTTTATGCTGCTGTGGCTGCTCGCCAGCCGTTACGGCGAAATCCTGCCTCGTACGCTGCTCGCCAGTGAAATCTGGGGCGTAAATTTCGACAGTGAAACCAACATCGTCGATGTCGCCATTCGCCGCCTGCGCCGTAAAGTTGACGACCCTTTTCCGCAAAAGCTGATTACTACGGTCAGGGGCATGGGATACTGCCTGTCGGAACAGGAGGCAGGCGGTGTATAGCCCTTCCCTCACCCTGCGGCTGACGGCGATCTTCACGCTGATTGTGGCGCTGGCCTGCGGCGGCATCAGCCTGATCCTGTATAGCGCGTTACGCAGCGAGCTGGTGTGGCGCGACGATCAAACGCTGATCAACCGCGCCGCGCAGCTACGGCAACTGCTGGAAGGCGGCGCACATCCCGACTCTCTGCCGCTCTATTTCAATCGTATGGTTGATACTCGCCAGGATATTCTCAGTATCGGCTCGCAGCATAAGCAAAACGTCAGCATTAACCATACCGGCGTGGCGCTGCCGGAAATATCCCCCATCCCGGTCAGCACCCCGCCCGGCGAGCAGCAGATCCACCGCTGGATCGGTGCGGATAATATTGAAGCCTCGGCGCTGAGCCTGCAGGCCCGTTCTGAGGAAGGACCGATAGTGATTACCCTTGCGCGGGTAGCGCGGGAGCGGGCGATAATGCTCGAGCGCTATCGCCAGCAAAGTATCCTGGTGTCGCTGGCGGCGATTTTGCTGTGCGCCGCGCTCAGCCCGCTGCTTATCCGGCGCGGGCTGCGGGCGATTGGCCGTTTAAGCCAGGCCATGGCGGAAACCGGCAGCGATCGGCTAACCCACACCGTGCCGCTGCAGGCGATGCCGAAAGAGCTGCTGCCGCTGGGTGAGGCGCTGAATACCATGCGCCAGCGCCTGTCGACGGACTTTATCCGGCTGACGCAGTTTGCCGACGATCTGGCCCATGAGATACGTACGCCGATCAACGTATTATTAGGCCAGAATCAGGTGGCGCTGGGCCACGCGCGTTCCACAGAAGAATATCAGGCGCTGCTGGAAGGGAATATTGAAGAGCTGGAAGCCCTGTCGCGGCTGACGGAAAATATTCTCTTCCTGGCCCGCGCCACGCACCACAATATCCGGCTCAATAAAGAAACCTTCTTACTGCATGACGCCCTGGAAACCCTTATCGATTTTCTGGAACCGGTAGCGGAAGAGCGGGAAATGGTCATTGAACTCCACGCCGACGGTTATCTCACCGCCGATAAAATGCTGTTCCAGCGGGCGATGACGAACCTGCTGGTCAACGCCATCCGCTATGCGCCAGGCCACGGCACGATAGCGGTCAGCACCGTTCATCGCGCCGATGTTACCGAAATAGAGGTGGCAAACACCGGTGATGCGCTGGCGGAACCGGAGAAAGTCTTCGAGCGTTTCTGGCGCGGCGACAACGTGCGCCACACCGCAGGCAGCGGCCTGGGGCTGTCGCTGGTCAGCGCCATCGCCGCATTACACGGCGGCAGCGCGTATTACCGTCACGAGGATGGGGGAAACATTTTTGGGGTGAGGCTGGGTAAATGAGGAAAAGTTATAAATAATCACGCCCCCATTACTTCCTTATTTCTCTTTGTATTTCATCCTCTATAATTAGGATTCTGGCAATAGTCATAAAGTAAATAATCAGTAATATAACAAAGATCAGTGATGATAAGGACGTAATCAAAATTTCAGAGGCATCGGCAGTACCAAACGTTTCATTTCTGAATGATATATAACTCACTAACATATTCCCCCCTAGAGTCAAAACAATAATATCTGGGAGAATTTCAATCAACCTTAATATTAGTGTCTTTTTTTCTATATCTTTTGTTTTTAGATTCAACAAATCAGAGGATGATTTCAGCAGATTATATGACCGATAAATCAATGGAATGATCACTGAGAAATACGAAGACAAAAGATACCCAACTTCCTTATATGAAATTTGAACCAAAAAAGAAAGAAGCAGAAAAACAAAAATAAACAAGGTGATTTTTAAAGTATGTATTGTTTTAAAGTTAAAACCAAAAAAATTCGGATAACTCTTTTTAAAATAACCCTTCATCCTTACAAAAGCCACAGCATTAATGATGATGAATATTATAGAAAAAATAAAACCCAGAAAAACAGAGATAAAGAAAAACATAAGTCTCCTTTTTAAGTGCATTGCAATAAAATGACGCCTTATAACTTATATACCTTAGCATTTAGAGCTAACCATGTCACTGATATGATTAATAATAATTAACACAACATGATGTTAGTGATGTTCCACCCAAGTGCAGAACTACTATGGCCGTTCTGTAAAAATAAGATCCCATTCTACTTCGAGTTCTCCAACGCATCATAGGCTTGATCCAATAATACCGAAATATATTTTCCCGATTCTTATTCCCCAGTATACATTGGTTCATGTAAAGATTATTAGTTTTGCATATCAGTTAAGTTATTTTTCATTATGGAAAATCTACTACACTGTCGAACTTCGCGATCAAACATTGCTTCAATCTAATATAAATACTTTAATATTACCAGGTTAATATATCTTCATAAGACCTGGTCCAAAACTGGAAGACGTTGTCTTTCCTGTGCTACTGGATACGAGTGTTCCGACCACGCACAGCAGGCTTACTATACCCCCGGCAGAAATCAGCCTGCTGTAAAAACTAAAACGCTGCCCGGCGTTTTCACGCGGGGCAGCGTTAGGTCTTTCAGGTTCAGCGCCTCATTCGCAGCGACGGTGGAGCAACCTCTTACAAACTACTCAAAGCTCAGCCCTGTTCCAGGCGTGGCCCTGCCAGGGCAATACGCGCACCGGCTTCATTATCACTGTACTGTTTAAAGTTACTGATAAACAGCTGCGCCAGTCTCTCTGCGGCTTCCTGCCACTGCGCCGGGGATGCCCAGGCGTTACGCGGATCGAGGGTGGCGGCATCCACCCCGGCAATCTCCTGCGGAATGGCGAGGCCAAATATCGGCAGTGCTTCCTCACGCAGTGCGCCCGTTTCCCCTTCCAGGATGGCGTTAACGATCTGGCGCGTATCCTTCAGCGACAGGCGCTGACCCGCGCCGTTCCAGCCGGTATTCACCAGCCAGACTTCCGCACCGCTCTGCGCGACCTTCTCCTGCAGCACATCGGCGTACTGCGTTGGGTGCAGCAGCAGGAAAGCCGCGCCGTAGCAGGCCGAGAAGGTCGGCGTTGGGGCGGTAATATCGCGCTCGGTTCCCGCAAGCTTCGAGGTGAAGCCGGACAGGAAGTGGTACTGCATCTGTTCCGGCGTCAGGCGCGAAACCGGCGGCAGCACCCCGAATCCATCCGCTGCAAGGAAGATAATGCGTGAAGGATGACCGGCGCGGGAAACCGGCTGCACGATATTCTCAATATGCGACAGCGGATAGGAGACACGGGTGTTCTCGGTTTTGCTGCCGTCGGCATAATCCACGCTGCCGTCGTCCCTGACCACTACGTTTTCCAGCAGCGCGTTACGACGGATGGCGCCATAAATTTCCGGTTCGGACTCCGCCTTCAGATTGATGGTCTTGGCATAGCAGCCGCCTTCAAAGTTGAATACGCCGTCAGCATCCCAGCCGTGCTCATCATCGCCAATCAGCTGGCGGCGCGGATCGGTCGAAAGCGTAGTTTTACCGGTGCCGGAGAGGCCAAAGAACAGCGCCACGTCGCCCTTTTCACCCCGGTTTGCTGAACAGTGCATCGAAGCGATTCCTTTCAGCGGCAGCAGGTAGTTCATCACTGAGAACATGCCTTTCTTCATCTCGCCGCCGTACCAGGTTCCACCAATCAGCTGGATATTTTCCGTCAGGTTGAAGGCAACGAAGTTCTCGGAGTTAAGCCCCTGCTCCTGCCATTGCGGATTCACACATCCCGCGCCGTTAATCACCGTGAAGTCCGGCGTAAAGTCTACGAGCTCCTCGTCGGTGGGGGCGATAAACATGTTTTTGACGAAGTGTGCCTGCCACGCCACTTCCGTCACAAAACGCACCGCCAGGCGGGTATCTGCGCTGGCACCGCACCAGGCATCAACGATGTACAGCGCTTTCTCCGACAGGTAGTCGGCAACCCGCGTTTTCAGGTGCGCCCATACGTCAGCGGACATCGGTTTGTTATCGTTACGGCCCGTACCGGCATCAGACCACCACAGGGTATGACGGGTCACGTCGTCGCGAACGATGTACTTGTCGCGTGGAGAACGGCCGGTGAACTCGCCGGTATCCACCGTCACTGCGCCAGACGTCGTCAGCGTACCGCGAGCGGGTCCCTTCAGGTCAGCAGCGGTTTCATGTTCGAAGAGCAATTCGTAATTCGGGTTATAGATCACCTCGCGAACATCATTGATGCCAAGGCTTGAGAGATGTTGCATGACAGATTGAATGGCGCTCATAGAATACCCTGACTCATTGGATGAATGGCGAGGTGGCAATAGCCGACCTCATGATGCAGCGGATAGTAACACCGGCTTTGTGATGCAGAAATTGCATTTAAATCATCCGCCATGTAAAAATTGCATAGCGATGGGGGCTGAAATCGGAGCAGAGAAGTGCTAAGTAATCTCGAAGTGAAATGGCTTTATGATGTAATTGCGCTGGAAGAGTGCCGCAGCTTCACGCTTGCGGCAGAGAAACGAAATATTTCCCAATCCTCCTTCAGCAGAAGAATTCAGTCACTGGAGTCCAACCTGGGTTTCAGCGTCTTCAACCGCAATGTGAATCCCCCCCAGTTAACGCCGCAGGGCAGAATATTCGTCGGCTACGCCAGGAATATGCTCGACGATATGGATTTCCAGATTAGCCGCATCAAGGGCGAGGATAAGCTGAAGCAGAGCATCCGCATTGATGCCGCCCCGTCGCTTTCCGTTCTGCTGCTGCCCGATCTGTTAGCCGAATACCGCGACAGCCCGGATAAGGTGTTCTTCGTTGAATCGATTAACGTCAACGATGCGGTGTTTAATCTGAAGGAGGGGAAAAGTGATTTTATCCTGTCGTTTTATAACGAAGAGCTGATGAATTACCCGTTTATCAATCATAAAATCTTCGATTCGTCTCTGCACCTGGTCTCGCCCTGCGATCCTGACGGTAAGCCGCTGTTCTCGATAAACGATAGCCCGCTGCCGCTGGTCAAATATGCCAATGACAGCTATATGGGGCGTCAGGTCAATCAGGTCATCGATCGCATACCGAACACCACCTTTCTGCTGACTTTTGTTTCCTCGATGAGTGAGCTGCTGAAAAGGATGATCCTGAAGGGCGACGCCGTTGGCTGGCTGCCTGATTACTCGATTCAGCGTGAGCTGGAAGAGAAGAGACTCGCGATTATGGACCCGGGCCTTACCCTGAAGATTTCAGCGTATGTTTATCGCTCCGGCGCGCGTTTGAATCTGACGGCAGAGCGCTTCTGGCGCTATATGAAGGAACGAAATACGGAGGGTTAAGGGAAAGAATTACCTGCGATAGGAATTATTTCAATGTTGGACGATCCAGAAGAGTTCCGAGTGATATGTATTAACCAAACAGCTCACTGTGAGTACCGAGGTTTATAAAGGTGACAAGATTTTCTTTCTCTAAAATCCGATAAACCAGCAAAAAGTCGCCGCCGATGTGGAGTTCTCTGGAGCCACCCCATTCAGCGCCGTGTAATTCGTGATCAAGATACTCAGCGGGTAACTCTTTAGCAGCAAAAATCAACGCCATTACAGTGACCAGATCATTCATATTTCGCCGACCGGCCTTGTTATAGCGCTCCCATGCTTTAGCAAAGGTTTTGGTATATTCAACTCTTCGGGGCTGTCGACTTCTCTTGATGTTCATCCGCATTCAATCCTTTGAGTAGAGATTCCATCGAATCGTAACGATGCTTAGCATTTGCCTCAATGTCATCTGCTTCCTGCAGAGCAATTCGCATTTTTGCCGACGGGCGTTTCACTTCAAACGGTAACCCCTGAGAATGAACAACCTGTTCAAGAAACAGACGCACGGCACTGCTAACAGTCAGGCCACAGTCACGTAATACATCCGTCGCCTCTTTTTTAAGATCTTCCGAGATCCGCATTTTGATACTGGTTTGCATGATTATCACCTCGACAATTGTGGGAACATTGTACCCACGCAAGAGTAATAGGTCAAAATTCTGCCTTTCGGTTTAACGTTACGCCGCTCCCGTAGCTTACGCGGAATACGCTCAATTCAAGATGCAATACAGGCATCAGCAACTTGCCCGGGCCCCCCTTTTACCCCATAGTTTCTGCTCATCCCTGCCAGGAGGCCCAAATGCTAAAAGTGATCGCTGAAGACTTTATCAAACCCGAACACATCGAAACCGTGCTGCCGCTGTACCGCGAGCTGGTTGCCGCCACGAAACAAGAACCGCTGTGTATTGCTTACGATCTGTTTATCGATGAGAAAGATCCGGGGCACTTTATCTTTATCGAAGAGTGGCCGGACCATGCGGCGCTGGATGTACACTGTGCCACGGAGCATTTTCAGCGGCTGGTCCCTGCTATCAATCAGTATCAGCGGCAGGACGGGCGGATTGTTTTGATGGATACCGTGGTGAGCCCGGCGACAAATTAATACCCCTCTTCACGGGTGACATTTCCCATCCCGAGATGTCACCTTCTTTAATTTTGTGACCAGCCTCACAAACCACTGCGACCGCGAAAGTGAAACAATCCCTCCTACAATCAACACGCTAACTAATCCTGACTGCCGCAATAAATATGATAAAAGTCACAAAATAACAATCAGTCCACTATTTTCAAGCAAAGGTCACTTTTTTGCTATGTCATCGCCGTAGTGAACAGGGAAAGATAGCAAACCTGTTCTGCAAATTTTGCTCTGCGCACACGCTCAGGAGTCGGCATGGCGGTTTCAATCACCTGGTTATGCGAACTTAATGAAGGGATTCATGCCCGACCCGCTGGCTATATCGCCCGGCTGTGCAACCTGTTTCAGGCCGCTATCGACTGGGAAAACACCCGCACCGGGCTACGGGCGAATGCAAAAAGCGCCCTCTCGCTGATTGCCAGCGACACGTTGCTCAACGATGAATGCCGCATCACGCTGGACGGGGAAGATGAACAGCAGGCTGCAGCCCGGCTGCGCGCGCTGCTGGTGGATCTTCCGGCGTTCAGCATGCAGCCCGAACCGGTCGTCAGCCAGGGCTACCTGCCCCGCTGCCTGCGCGAGCTGAACCCGCAGGTGACTCAGGGCACCCGCATTCACCAGGGAGCCGCCATTGCCCGGCCGCGGGTGATGCAGAGCCTGACCTTCGCCGACATTATCGATCGCACTCCCGGGCATACCGACGGGGTCGAAAGCGAAACGGCGCGCTTTCGTGCCGGGATAGCGTCGCTGCGCGGGGAGAAACAGCGCGCCCTGAGTCAAACCCGGGGTATTGAGCACGATCTGATTGCGGCACACCTCACGCTGATTGACGACGGTGAGTTTCAGGATGCAACGATCGGGTATCTTAACGACGGGATGAATGCCTGGTCGGCTATCGTCCGGGTGTCGCAGGACGTTTGCCAGCAGCTTGAGCAATCGTCCAGCCGCTACCTGCAGGAGCGCACGCTGGATGTGCTCGACATCGCCACGCAGCTGATCGGCGCAGCCTATGGTGAACGGGCGCTGAACAGAAGTCCGCTGCTGCTCACTGAACCGGCGATTGTTTTCGCCAGCTATCTGACCCCCAGCCTTTTGCTGGCGCTGGACAGAAACCGGCTGGCGGGTCTGGTGCTGTCATCCACCGGCAAAACCTCGCACACGGCGATACTGGCCCGATCGCTGGATATTCCCACCCTCGCCGATGTTGACTTTGCGGCGCTGATGCTGGATAGCAGGCAGCCAGTCGTCATCGACGCTGAATCCGGCATTCTTATCGCCCACCCGGATGAAAACGTGCTGCGCCACAACAGGTGCTGGCGCTGAACGGCTGCGATCGTCTGACCGTATCTCCGGCGCTGCTGGCGCAGCTACAGCAAAGCCAGGGGCCGGTGCCCGCGCCGCTGAACTATGCAGGCGAAGTACTGGCTAAGCCTGCGGCCATGACCGAAGCAGAATTCTACTGGGCGCATAATCAGGACGCGATGGCGGTGGAAAAACTGGCTGAAGGGATTCGCCTGTTTGCCGTCGACCAGAACAGTCTGGAGACGTTGCTGGAGCAGTATCTGTAGGAGGGTGCCTGCATGACGAAGGGTTTGCCAGCCGCCGGATTAGGCCGTATGTTGAAAGCTGTTCCTTACCCGGCGGGTAATCCCTTTTTCAATGTTGAGGCAAGATGGAATCGTTGTTTGTCTACGGCACGCTGCGCCCGGGCCATTCGAATGCGCATATTATGGAAAACATCGGCGGCGAATGGCTGGCAGGCCACGTTACCGGAACCTTTTACGAGCGGGGCTGGGGCGCGGCGGCGGATTTCCCCGGCATTGTGCTGCACAGCGATGGCGCGCAGGTGAACGGCTACCTGTTTTTATCCGACAATTTGCAGGCGCACTGGCCGATGCTGGATGAATTCGAAGATGGCTATGACCGGGTGACGGTTGACGTCACCACGGTTGATGGCCTGCAGGTGAGCGCCTGGATTTATCAGCTACAGCCTGAGTCCGGGCTGTAGCAGTAAGCGCGGGTCAGGCGGATTGATACCTCTCCGCCACCTTCGCCTGATTAATATCGGCAATCAACGCCTGCCGCGCGGCGTCCAGGCTGCTCCAGCTTGATGCACTCTGCACCGGCGGAATGGTGACCGTTTCCCGCCGGTCAAAGCCCACCAGCGCGGCGTCGACCAGATCGCCCGCTTCCATCATCTGCGGCAGGGTGTTGATATCAATGCCCGCGCGATCCCAGATTTCGGTGTAAGTGCCGGCAGGCAGCACCGCCTGTACGTATACGCCTTTATCCGCCAGTTCAACGTTCAGCCCCTGGGACAGGAACAGCACGAAGGCTTTCGTTGCGCCATAGACCGACATGCCAAATTCCGGTGCCAGCCCTACGACCGAGCTGATGTTGACGATAGCGCCCTCCCCGGCCTGCACGAAACGTGGCGTGACCGCGTTAGCCAGCCGCGTCAGTGCGGTAACGTTCAGCGCGATTAGGCGCTCAATCGAATCGGCCGTCTGCCCGGCAAATCCCCCCGACTGGGCGATACCGGCATTGTTGATCAGAATGCCGATTTTCGCATCGTCGCGCAGGCGCGCTTCTACCGTGGCGACGTCATCCGACTGCGTGAGGTCGGCGGGCAGAATATCCACGGCAACGCCGTTTTCCCGCTGCAAACGTTCAGCCAGTGCGGCCAGCTTTGCTTTATCGCGCGCCACCAGCACCAGGTCATGCCCGCGTTGGGCAAAGCGCTGCGCATAAACTGCGCCAATACCGGTTGAGGCACCTGTAATCAGAACGGAAGGTTTGGACATCTGCGTGTTTCCTCTGTGGATGATTGAATGAGTCGTGCTGCCCATATTGCTCTCTGCCTGCCGCACCCGGTTGGCACGGAAGATCCCGCTGACGGCAGCAATGCGACGCGAAATTAATGATGACGATCATAATCTAAACAGTCAACATTTTTTGATTACGGTCATCATCAATGTATAATTGCGGCAGAAATTTCGCTCAGAGGAGCCAGCAGCAATGAAAGTGTCGAAAGAACAGGTACGTGAAAATCGCCAGCATATTGTCGAAACGGCCTCGGCGCTGTTTCGTGAGCGCGGCTTCGATGGGGTTGGCGTGGCGGAGCTGATGTCTGCGGCGGGCTTTACCCACGGCGGGTTCTACAAGCACTTTGCTTCTAAGGCGGATCTGATGGCGGAAGCGGTGAGCTGCGGCTTTGTGCAGGCGGCAGGTATGTCCGGCGGCACCACCCGGGAAGAATTTGTTGAGCGCTATCTTTCCCGCCAGCATCGCAATGCGATGGGGTCAGGCTGCGTGATGTCGGCGCTCGGCACCGACACGGCGCGCCAGCCCGAGTCGGTTAAGGCCATATTTGCCGCCGGTATTGAAAAGAATCTGGCCAGCCTCTCGGGCGAAGAAGGGGAAAAAGGCGCAAAGCGTGCCGATCTGATCGACACCCTCGCGCATCTGGTAGGTGCGATGGTGCTGTCCCGCGCCTGCCCGGATGATTCCGCGCTGGCCGATGAAATTCTGGCCGTTTGTCGGGCGCGGATTCTTGCAGAGGGCAATGACCAGGATTAAGCCATCCGCGGCTTAACCGTCAGAGCACCGCTAGTGAGGCGTTAACCACCTCGATCAAGACGCCCGCCGGAACGCCGTCCCGCGCCTGTACCGACAGGCCGTGCAGCACCAGCGCAAAATAGTTGCCCAGCAGGTCCGGGTTGGCATCGCTCTTCAGCTGCCCGGCCTCCGCCGCCTGGCGGAAGCGGTCAATAATCGATTCCGTCCGTAGGCGGCGCTGTTCTGCCATCCACTGCTGCAACGGCTGATTTTCATCGCTGAGCGCACCGGCGGCGGAAACCACCATACAGCCCGCTGGCGCAAGCGGCCGGGTATAGAGCGCGATGGCATCCATTAACATTCGCTTGATCGCGAGGGCAATCTCACCCTCTTCCAGCGCCCGTGCAGCAAAACCGCCTTCGTGTTCCGCATAGTGCGCCACCGCCTCGCGGAACAGCTGTTCCTTCGAGCCAAACGCTTTATAAATGCGGGCGGAGGCAATGCCCAGCGCCGCCACCAGATCGGACATCGACGTGCCCTCAAAGCCATGACGCCAGAATAAATCCCGCGCCTGAATCAGGGCGGCTTCGCGATCGAATTCTCTGGGTCTTCCGGCCATAGCGGTTCTCTTTTCTCGGATGATACGTTCAGGATCTGGCAGTAAGAATATCACATTAAATCAGCCACCTTCTGCCCTGATGACTGAGCACTACGTGCTGCGTTAACAAAAACGCCTTGTGGCCGTTTCGTCAGATCTCTATTGTTTGCCAATCGACAAACAATAGAGGTTCATATGCAAACGATCAAGGGTCCCAGCCTGCACCTGGCGCAGTTCAGTGATGATGTTTTCCCGTTTAACAGTCTTGAGGCGATTGCCGGATGGGCAGCGGAGAACGCTTTTCGCGCTCTGCAAATCCCGGCCTGGGATAAGCGGCTGTTTGACGTCAATCTGGCGGCGGAAAGCCAGCAGTACTGCGATGAGATAACCGACATGCTCGCGCGGCACGGGCTGGTAATCAGCGAGCTGACCACGCATATTTTCGGCCAACTGATGGCGGTACACCCGGCCTACGATGCGCTGTGCGACAGCTTTGCGCCGCCGCACCTGCACGGCAAACCGGAAGCCCGCACCGCATGGGCAAAACAGCAGCTGCTGGCGGCAGTCAGCGCCTCTTCCCGCCTTGGGCTGACCGAGATGGGTACCTTTTCCGGCTCGCTGGCCTGGCCCTACGTGTTCCCCTTCCCCCAGCGCCCGGCCGGGCTGGTGGAAACCACCTTTGACGAGCTGGCCCGCCGCTGGCTGCCGATCCTTGATGCCTGCGAGGAACAGGGTGTGAACCTGTGTTATGAAATTCATCCGGGCGAGGATCTGCACGACGGCATCTCATTTGAGATGTTCTTACAGCGCACCGGCCATCATCCGCGCTGTAAAATCCTGTTCGATCCCAGCCACTTCGTCCTGCAACAGCTGAATTACCTCGATTTTCTGGATATCTACCGCGACCACATCGGCATGTTCCACGTCAAAGACGCCGAGTTTAATCCCACCGGGCGTCAGGGCATGTATGGCGGCTACCAGTCGTGGGCGGATCGCGCCGGGCGTTTTCGCTCAACGGGAGACGGTCAGGTCGACTTCAGGGCGATATTCTCCCGCCTGACTCAGAACGGTTACGCCGGGTGGGCGGCGCTGGAATGGGAGTGCTGCCTGAAGAATAAGGACGATGGCGCACGCGAGGGGGCGGCGTTTATCCGCGACCATATTATTCCGGTCACCGATAAAATTTTCGATGATTTCGCGGCGGCCCCGGTCAGCCAGAGTCAGATAGACCGCCTGTTAGGCATCACCACCACGGAGACTGAACACCATGGCTAACCCAACCCGCCACCATCACTCTCTGCGCGTTAACGGACGCCGTCTGCACTGCGTCACTCAGGGCCACGGCCCGGCGGTCCTGCTGATCCCCGGCTGGCCGCAGACGTGGTACACGTGGCGGCACGTGATGGAGCATCTGGCCCGCGCGGGCTATACCGCCGTAGCGGTCGATCCGCCCGGCACCGGCGAGTCGGACGCACCGACCGGCGGTTTTGATACCGGGAATATCGCCGCGCAGCTGACTGACGTGATGTCCCAGCTCGGCCACGAACGCTATCCGGTTATCGGCCATGATATTGGCATGTGGGTGGGCTACGCCATGGGCGCAGATTTCCCGCAGCGCGTGCATTCGCTGCTGCTGACCGAAGCGGTGATCCCCGGACTGGCTCCGGCACCGGAGATTTTTGTCAGCCCGCAGGAGACTATCTTCCTCTGGCACTTTATGTTCAACCAGCTGGGCGGCCTGCCGGAGGCGCTGATCACGGGTCGCGAGCGGCTGTATCTCAGCTATATGTTCGATAAATGGTCATGGCGGCGGGAACGCGTGGCGGCGGAAGTCTATATCGACGCCTACAGCGTGCCGGGGAAACTGGAGGCCGGATTTAACTACTATCGCGCCATCCCGGAGACCATCCGCCAGAATCAGCAGCGGGCCGCCACGCCGCTGAGTATGCCGGTGCTGGCTATCGGTGCCGAGCACGCCACGCGGGATGCCCCGGCGGAGACGATGAAAAAAGTCGCCCCTGATTTACGCAGCGCGATGGTCAGCGACTGCGGGCATTTTATTACCGAGGAGTGCCCGGATGAATTCTGTGCGCTGATCGCCGCGTTTTTACAGGAGAAAGGCTATGCCGCTCGATAGCGCAACGCAGCGCTGGCTGGCCGCCGCGCCCGCTTTCAACGCCGCCGTGCCGCTGGCGGTAATGCGGTCGGCCACCGACGCAGGATTGATCGCCGGTCAGCAGCCCGTAGCCGGGAAAATTCGCGACTGGCAGGCGTTAAGCATAGAAGCGGAGGATGGCTGGCCGGTCGCGGTAAGGATGTATTTCCCTGCCGGGGCAAAAGACGGTGAGGCGCATCCGGCTTTGGTGTATGCCCACGGCGGCGGCTGGTGCCTGGGCGGTCTCGACGCCTGGAGTACTCCGTGCCAGCAGCTGGCCGACGCCACCGGCAGCGTGGTGTTCTCCGTTGGCTATCGCCTGGCTCCGGAGCACCCGTTCCCGGTGCCGTTAAGCGATTTTTATGCCGCGCTTTGTGCCATCTCCGACCGCGCGGATTCGCTGGGCATCGACCCGCAGCGCATCGCGGTTGGCGGCGACAGCGCGGGCGGCAACCTGGCCGCAGCGGCCTGCCTGCTGGCGCGAGATCGCCAGGGGCCGTTGATTGCCCGCCAGCTGCTGCTGTACCCGGCACTGGATACGGCGATGCAGTCGGCTTCCTGGCAGCAGTTCGGCGAGGGCTTTGGCCTGACGCGGTCAGTGATGGAATACTGCTGGGAGCGCTATTTGCCCGACGCTCGCGAGCAGCCGAATCCGCTGGCCAGCCCGTCAGCGGCCGCATCGCTGCACGGCCTGCCGGACACGCTGCTGCTGAGCTGTGAATGCGATCCGCTGCGGGATGAGGCGGAAGCGTACGCCCGCAGACTGGCGCGGGATGGCAACAATGTGCGGCTCGAACGGCTGGCGGGGACGGTCCATGGCGCGATGCATATGACCGCCGTCACGCCCGCCGCGTGGGGGGTATTTGAACAATGCGCAGCGCTGTGGGATAGGCCTGCAACTTAACGCCGCCGGATCTTCCCGTTGAGCGCGTTCCCGCGCCTGCCGCAATGGTCAGGCGCGGTTTTAACCACGGTTAATGGTGGATAATCTGCTCCAGGAAATCTCTTGCCCGCCCGGAAGCCGGAGCGGTAAAGAAGGCATCGGTCGGCGAGTCTTCGATGATTTCTCCGGCGTCCATAAAGATCATCCGGTCGGCGATTTTCCGCGCGAAGCCCAGCTCATGGGTCACGCAGCACATGGTCATGCCCTGCTCCGCCAGTTCCGCCATCACCGCCAGCACTTCGGCGACCATTTCCGGGTCCAGCGCCGAGGTCGGTTCATCAAACAGCATCACCTTTGGCTCCATCGCCAGCGCGCGGGCTATCGCCACGCGCTGCTGCTGGCCGCCGGAAAGCTGTGCCGGGTATTTATGACCATGGGATTTCATGCCGACGCGCTCCAGCAGCTCGTGGGCTTTTTTCTGCGCCTGCTCGCGACTGTGTTTAAGGATGCGCATCTGCGGCACGATTAAATTGTCCATCACCGTCATATGCGGGAACAGTTCGAACGACTGGAATACCATGCCTACCTGCTGGCGCAGCGCGGGCAGGCTGGTTTTTTTATCGCTCAGCACCATACCGTCAATATTAATCTCCCCTTTCTGGAACGGCTCCAGCGCATTCATACACTTGATCAGGGTAGATTTACCGGAGCCGGAAGGACCGCAGATCACCACCACTTCCCCCTTCTGAATATCAAGGGTGCAGTTTTTGAGTACCGGCAGCTCGCCGTAGTATTTAGTCAGATTTTTAATCGCGATCATGCTGTTTTCTCCTGCAAAAGGGTGACCAGGCTGTTGGCAACCACCAGGGTGGCGCGGCGTAAGTCATCAAGGTGAATGCGTTCGTCGGCGCGATGGCCGTTCGCTTCCAGGAAACTGCGCGGTCCGGCACCGTACATGATGGTCGGGATACCGGCACCGCTGTACAGCCGCGAGTCGGTGTACAGCGGCAGGCCGACCAGCGGAATGGGCTCATTGAACACGGCTTCGGCCTGCTGGCTGAAAATCTCTGCCAGCGCCAGGCTCTGCGGCGAAGGGGTAAACGGGCGGGCGAGCAGGATGCGACGCGCGTTGAAGGCCACGCCGGGAACCTGGCGCTGTACGTCGGCGACCAGCGCCAGCAGTTCCTGCTCGACGGCCTCCGGGTTTTCTTCCGGGATGATGCGGCGATCCAGGCGCAGCACGAAATTGTCCGACACGACGTTGGTGTTAATGCCGCCGTTGACCAGGCCTATCACCAGCGTCGGTGAGTCGATGCCGTCAATTGCCGAATGGGTTTCGCCCAGCGCATCGCGATAGCGGTAGAGAGCAGTCATCAGGCGATTTCCGGCTTCAATGGCATCGCAGCCGGTGGTGGGAAATGCGGCGTGGGCCGACTGGCCTTTTAAATCAATTTCCAGATGCAGGCAGCCGTTGTGCGCGGTGACCACAAAGTAGCTCAGCGCGGCACAAACCACGTAGTCCGGTTTGCTGTGGCCGTTGGCCAGCAGCCAGCCGGGGCCGGTCGATCCGCCCGTCTCTTCGTCGTATGTGATATGCAGTTCAACGGTGCCTTGCAAATCTGCACCGCTGTGAATCAGCGCCAGCAGCGCGGAAGTGTAGGTGGTGATATCGGATTTCGATACCGCCGCGCCGCGCCCGTACAGCCAGCCGTCCTCAATTTCCGCGCCGTAGGGATCTTTGCTCCAGCCGCCGCCCGGCGGCACCACGTCACCGTGGGCGTTCAGCGCCACGGTCGGGCCGGGGCCAAAGCGGTGGCGGACAATCAGGTTGGTGGCGCTGCGCATGCCGCCTGCGGCGACGACGTCATCGGGCACGGTGAGAATTTCCACCTCCAGCCCGAGGTCGTGCAGGCAGCGGGCGGTCATCAGCGCGTGGGGAGTACAGTCGCCTGGCGGATTGTCCGACGGCATCTGCACCAGCTTTTTCAGCATCTCAACCTGCTGTTCAAAATGGTTATCAATCCAGTCGGCGAGAGTGTGTTGTGTATTGCTCACGAAAAGAAATCCTTATTATCAGTGGAATCGGGAAATCGCATAGGGCGCAAGATCGATCTCGCTGCGGCCCTGCAAAATCTGTTGTGACAGGCTCCAGGCGACAACCGGTGCCAGCGTGTAGCCGTTAGAGGTGACCGCGTGATAAAAGCCCGCTTTGCCGGGGACTTCACCGACGATCGGCGCACCGTCGATATTGATGTTCATCCCCGCCCAGCTGCGCACCATATGCAGGCTGTTGAGGGCGGGCAGCACTTTCCCGGCCACCCACAGGTTGCCTTCGATGCTGGCGCGCAGTGACTGGTTCATCCGCATTTCGGGGTTAAATCCGGCGCTCCAGCCGCCGCCGATCAGGATGCTGCCGTGTGCGGTTTGCTTGAGGCTCAGGTGGCGGCCCGCGTGGGCGATCAGGTGGTCAATACGCGGCGCGGACTGTTCGGTGACGATCATTTGCAGCGGCGCGCCTTTGACCGGCAGCGGAACATCGACCATTTCCGCCACTTTGGCCGCCCAGGCTCCGGCGGCGTTGATCACCCGCCCGGCTTCAATCACCCCACGGCTGGTCTGCACCCGGTAACCGCCGTGCGGCAGTGGTTCGATGGCTTGCACATCGGTCCCGCGCTGGAAGCGTGCACCGGCCTCCGTCGCCAGTCTGTTGACCACGTAGGTGGCGCGCAGCGGGTTAATTTTTCCTTCCATCGGGCAAAACTCTGCGCCGAGCAGGTCCGGTGACAGATGAGGAGAAAGCCGGTTGAGCTGGGCGGCATCCAGCAGTTCGGTTTCAATGCCGTAGCGGCGCTCCAGGGCGATTTTCTGCTCCAGAAAGCGCATGTCCTGTTCCGTTTCGGCCACCATCAGCCCACCGGTAATTTTAATTTCCAGCGATTCGCCGCTGGCCTGTTCCAGCGCCTGCCACAGCCTGACCGACGTCGGACCCAGCGGTAGCGTCTGCGCCGCCGGGCCGCCGCCCTCCTGCGCCTTGCTACCAAAATCAAAGGACAGCAGCTGTACGTGCAGGCTGCCCGCATTGGCACCGGAGGCCTGCAGGTTGATCTCGTCACGCTCCACCACCAGCACACCGGCACCGCCCGCCGCGAGGTAATAACCGAGGCAGTTACCCATCACCCCGCCGCCAATCACCAGAATGTCGGTTTTTTGCAACGGCAGCGCGGTCTGCTCCACCGGTCGGGCAAGATTGGGAGTGATGGCGGGTTTATGCCCGCCCCATTCCGGTTTTTCAAAGGCCAGCGCGGCAATCGGCACGGGGCGCACGGGGAAACGCGGCGCGTAAAATCCGCTGACGGTGTTCCGGCGGCCGGTCATCTCCTCCACCAGCTGCGCCACCATCCCGGAACAGGTGCGCCCCTGGCACAGCCCCATACCGCTGCGCAGATTGCGCTTCAGCGCGGCGGGGGTGTCGATTCCCTGGCTGATGGCCTGGCGCAGGCGGCCCAGAGTGATATTTTCGCAGCGGCAGATCACCGTTTCGTCTTCCAGCGAGGCCAGGCTGACGGCCGGTGCCTGATAGACCTGCCACAGCGCGCGCTGGAAATCCTCGGCCCGGGTCAGGCGGGATGTGAGGGTAGGAATCTCCTGAGGGCTGACCGTTTTGCCCAGCGCGGCAGCGGCGGCGAGACCCGCCAGCCTGCCACGCGCCTGCGCCACCTGTGCGCCGCCCAGTTTCGCGCCGTCACCCACGACGTAAACCCCGCTGACGCTGGTTGCGCCGTTTGAATCGGTTTTAATCGTCGGCGTGCTGAACGGCGTGGCGGAAAGCTGCTGTTCGCAGCCGAGCATACGGGCAAGATCGGTGGAAGGGATAAAACCGTGGCCCAGGCAGAGCACATCGCAGCCGATTTCCCGGCGGGAACCGGCAATACGCTGCCCGTTCGCGTCGACGCGCATCACGGTGATCCGCTCCAGGCGCTGTTGCCCGTGCGCGGCCACCACCTCATAGCCCCAGCTGAGCGACACGCGATGTTTTTTTAATACGCCAAGGTAGTGCCGCCCTTTCCACAGCAGTTCGGGGGCCGCCTGCAGCATGGTGAAGATCTGGCGGAAATGCTTCAGCCCGGGTTTCGGCGCGCGCTCCAGCACTTCGACAACGGAACCCTGACTCTCCAGCAGGTCGGCGGCAAACTGCAGATTCAGCGGGCCGTTGCCGCTCACTACCACCCGGCTGCCCGGGATCACGCGATAGGCTTTAGCCAGCGTCTGCCCGGCTCCGGTGGTCATCACGCCCGGCAGCGTCCAACCGGGAAACGGCACGGGGCGTTCGTAGGCACCGGTGGCAATAATCAGCTGCGCGGGGCGAAACAGCCGCGTCTGACCGTTAACCATCACGGCGATTTCATTCACGGAGAAGGCCGCCCAGACGGTGGCCTGCTGAATAACGGTAATGCCCGCTGCGACGGCGTCGTTCAGCAGCTTTTCTCCATCCCGCCACTGCGGCGGCATGTTGCCGTGCAGAATATGGGACGGTGCCAGCGGCTTGAAAAACTGCCCGCCGCTCTGCGGTCGTTCATCAATGACAATAACCGCTGCCCCAGCCTGCGCCGCCACCAGCGCGGCGGAAAGCCCGGCAGGGCCGGCTCCCAGCACCAGCAGATCGCAGACGGTTTCAGCGGGTTCAACCGTCGCAGGTGCCGACGCCAGCGGCTGAGGCGTGCGATCGTCTGAACGACGGCTGTGAATTTGCATCCCCTGCTCAACCAGCGTCATACAGCTGCGCTGCGAACCTTTGCCGTCGACCTCCACCACGCATTCATAGCAGGAGCCCATCCCGCACCACAATCCGCGCTTTTCGCCCTGCGTATTTTCGCGCAGCGCCACGATATTACTGCGGGCCAGGGCGGCCGCGATCGTCTCTGAAGCCAGAGCCTGTATGGCCTGGCCATCAAACCAGATGGTCCGGGTTTCGGCACTCTGGCTGATATCTTGAGATTTTAGTTCCACAGATCTTGTGCTCCGACATCGTATACGTATACAGTACGTATACGGTATACAAACGGTGTTCATCAAGAACTTTCTCAAGGAACTCAGCATGTCTACGTTTCGCGGCACTTACACGGTATTGATTACCCCCTTTACCCCTGATGGTTCAGCAATAGATGTGCCAGCTTTGAAAAAACTGGTTAACTGGCAAATTGAACAGGGAATTCATGGACTTATTCCGCTCGGCAGCACCGGTGAGTTTTTATCGATGAGCCGCGAGGAGCGCCAGCTGGTCACTGAAACGGTGGTTTGCACCGCAAACGGGCGCGTGCCGGTGCTGATGGGCACGGGTGCAGAGTGGACCCCGGAATGCGTTGAGCTGAGCAAAGAAGCGGAAAGCATGGGTGCAGACGGGGTGATGATCATCCCGCCGTTTTACAGCTGCCCGAATGAAGACGAACTGTTTGCCCACTATCGCGCGGTCGGGGAAGCGATCTCCATCCCGATCATGATCTACAACAACCCGGCCACCGCCAACGTTGACCTGCTGCCGAAAACCGTCGCCCGACTGTCGCAGATCGATACGGTCAGCTACATCAAGGAATCCACGCTGGAAGTCACCCGCGTTCGCGACATTATCGAACTGTGCGGCGATCGGATGAACGTCTTTGCCGGAATACTCGGCTACGAATCATTCTGGCTGGGGGCCTGTGGCTGGGTGGCCGTGGCCTCTAACCTGCTGCCGTCGCAGTGTGCGCAGATGTTTGAAGCCGCAGCGGATCGTCTGGATCGCGACGCGGCCCTCGCCCTGTATCGCCAGATCCTGCCGGTGGTGCGAGCGGTGGGCGGACCGCACTACGTCGCCGCCAGCAAAGCCGGTCTGTCAATGATGGGGCTGGATGTCGGTATCCCGCGTGCGCCGCGCCTGCCGCTGGCCGACGATTTACATCATGTTTTACGTCATGAATTAGAAAAACTTAACGTGCTGAACAGCTTCCAGCATTAATCACTGGCCTGAATTGACACCCGGAGAATCAACATGAAAGCCAAATTAACCTTATTAGCCGCGCTAACGCTGCTGTCCGGCAGCGGCTTCGCCGACTGTACGGCACCGCAGGGCGCCAGCCTGGTTACCTCAGGCGAGCTGAA
The DNA here is from genome assembly GCF_016624545.1 of Erwinia sp. S38. Classification (NCBI taxonomy): domain Bacteria; kingdom Pseudomonadati; phylum Pseudomonadota; class Gammaproteobacteria; order Enterobacterales; family Erwiniaceae; genus Erwinia; species Erwinia sp. S38. The sequence goes on from NZ_JACVTS010000015.1 coordinate 98,779, forward strand.
AATGTCAACCAACCCGACGCTGCCGCCGCTGCAATATGTCGACGGTGAAGGAAAGTTAAAGGGCATGCGCATTGAGATGGGCGAGGAGATTGCCAAACGCCTGTGCCTGAAAGCCGATTACACCCGCATTGAGTTCTCCGCGATGGTGCCCGGCCTGCAGGGTGGCCGCTGGGATATGATCAATACCGGCATTTTCTTCACCCCGGCCCGCGCGAAAATGATGTACATGATCCCGTATGAAAGCCAGGCGGTGAGTATTTCGACCCCACCTGCCGATGCAGGAAAAATCACCAAGGTTGAGGATCTGGCCGGTAAGAGCGTGGGCGTTGAGCTGGGCGGATTTGAAGAAACCACCATCCGCAAAATCAGCCAGCAGCTGGTTGCCAAAAACCTTAAGCCCGTTGATATCCACACCTTCGACAACTTCACCGTCGCTTTCCAGGCGCTGCGCGCAGGCCAGGTGAATGCGGTGATCAGTATTGACGCCGTGGCCGCCGACTATCAGCACAAAGGGATGTTTAAGCAGGTGATCTCGGGGCTGGAACCTACCCCGGTAGCCATCGCCTTTAAAGATCCGAAGCTGGCCGCCGCCGCCGCCGATGCGCTGAACAAGATGAATGCCGACGGCAGCCTGCCTGCGCTGTTTAAGAAATACGGCGCGGAAATGATCCCAGGAACCTTTAGCGTTCAGGGCCCCTCCTCTTAAACCACAGGAACTCTCACTATGATTCAGGGCTGGAGCTGGGAAGGCTACTTCCATTATCTCACCAACTATTTCATTTTCCTTGGGGCGGTGAATACCGTCCTGTTAACCCTGGCTGGAATGGCGGGTGGGCTGGTACTGGGTGTGGTGCTGGCCTTCGCCAGGCTGTCGCCCTGGTCCTGGGTTAATCAGTTAGCGCGTACCTATATCTGGATTTTCCGCGGTACGCCGCTGCTGGTGCAGCTGATTATCATTTATACCGGCCTGCCGCAGATCGGCATTCGCTTCTCGGTACTTGAAGCGGTGATCACCGGGCTGGTGCTGAATGAGGCGGCCTATCTGGCGGAGATTATTCGCGGCGGCGTGCAGGCACTGCCAAAGGGGCAAATCAACGCGGCCAGGGCGCTGGGCTTTAACCATACCGGCGTGGCGCGCTATGTGATTTTCCCGCAGACCATGCGCCTGATCCTGCCGTCGCTGGGCAACAGTTTTAACGGCCTGCTGAAAACCACCTCGATCGCCTCGGTAATTTCGATGGAAGAGCTGCTGCGCCGCACGCAGATCCTGATGCAGGAGCAGTTTATGGTGCTGGAGCTGTTTATGGTGGCGGCAACCTACTACCTGATCCTCACCACGCTGTGGGACTTCATTCAGCGGCGCATCGAGCTGCACTACGCGAAAGCGTATCAGAGTACCCAGCATAGCCGCCCGGTGAAAAAAGCCCCGTTAACCGACACCAGCACCGCGCTGGCCAAGGAGACACAGCGATGAGCACGTTCGATCTGATTGTGAAAAATGCCGATATCATTACCGCTTCCGACCGTTATCACGGCGATATCGGCATCCGCGACGGCAAAATCAGCATGATTGCCGCCGGGCTGAATGCCGAAGACGCTCGCCAGGTGATTGATGCCGCGGGCAGAATGGTTACGCCGGGTGGCGTTGATGCCCACTGCCATCTCGATCAGCCCTCGACCGATGGCTCAATCGGTGCTGACGATTTTATCAGCGGCACGCGGTCGGCTGCGTGCGGGGGCACCACCACGGTGATCCCCTTTGCCATGCAGTTTAAGGGCCAGAGCCTGCAGGATGCCGTTGCCGACTACCATCAGCGCGCCGAGGGCAAAGCCTGCATTGATTACGCATTCCATCTGATTATTACCGATGCCAACCCGGCGGTGATTGCTGAGCTGCCGGCGATGATCGAGCAGGGCTACACCTCATTTAAGATTTATATGACCTATGAGGCGCTGAAGCTGTCGGATCACCATATTCTGGATGTGCTGGATGCCGCCCGCCAGCTGGGGGCGATTTCGATGATCCACGCGGAGAACGATGACTGCATCAACTGGCTGACCGAGCGGCTAAAGAAGCAGGGAAAAATCGCCCCGCGCTATCACGCCCTCGCCCACTCGCCGATCGGCGAACGCGAGGCGACCCACCGCGCGATTTCGCTGGCCGAACTGATCGATGTGCCGATTCTGCTGGTGCACGTTTCCAGCCGGGCGGCGATTGAACAAATTTACTGGGCGCGCGGCCAGGGCATGCACATTTTTTCGGAAACCTGTCCGCAGTATCTGTTTCTGACGGCGGAAGATCTCGGGATTGATGACAGCTTCCACGGGGCGAAATGCATTTGCAGCCCGCCGCCGCGCGATACGGACAGCCAGAACGCGGTGTGGACGGCGCTGGCCAACGGCACCTTCACCATTTTCTCCTCAGATCACTGCCCGTTTAATAATGATGCCACCGGCAAAAAGCTGCACGGTGAAAACGCGTCGTTCGATCTGGTGCCGAACGGCATTGCCGGGCTGGAAACGCGCATGCCGCTGTTAATGAGCGAGGGCGTGCTGAAAAATCGCCTGTCGGCCCAGCGCTTTGTCGATCTGACCGCTACCGCCCCGGCGAAACTTTATGGCCTTTATCCGCAAAAGGGCACTATCGCCCCCGGTTCCGATGCCGACCTGGTCATCTGGGATACGCAAACGCCGAAAACTATCAGCAGCGCTATGTTGCATACCAACGCCGACCATACGCCGTATGAAGGGAAAGAGGTTCAGGCCTGGCCTGCCGTTACGCTGTCGCACGGCGTGGCGGTGTGGGGCGATAATCAGTTCCTCGGCGTGGCGGGCCAGGGGCGTTTCCTCGCCTGCGCGGTCCCTTTCCCATCGGAAGGATAATTCGGTAAACTAGCGGCGGAATTAACTACTGGAAACTGCGTGAAGATGACTGACTATCAGGACCATACGCTGGCGGCAATTATGGCGTCAAAACCGTTGTATATGAAATCGGCCAGCCTGTCTGAGCAGGTCTATGTATTACTGAAAGAGTTAATTCTTGAGCGTAAAATTCCGGGCAACAGTGAAATGTCGGAGTCGCGCCTGGCCGATGAGCTACAGGTTTCACGCACCCCAATGCGTGAAGCGCTGGTCAGGCTGGCCGGTGAGAATCTGCTGGAGCGCCGCGGCGCGCGTTCGTATACCGTTCGCTCGGTGGATATCAAAGAGTACTTAGATACCATGGCACTGCGTGAACTGCTGGAGGTGGAAGCGGTTGGCAAGGCGCTGGATAAAATCGGTACGCCAACGCTGGATGCGCTGATCGCCGAGCTGCACGAACTGATGAAGGCCGACGAGGAGCACCTTTTCTGGCGCTATGACGAGAAGCTGCACAACACCATCGCGGAAGCCAGCGGCAACGTGGTGCTGGCCGGCGTGTTAAAGGGGCTGCGGGTTAACGTTCGCCTGTTCCGCCTGCACAGCCCGCTGCATCGCCAGAGCGAGAATCACACCGAGCATCTCGATCTGCTGACCGCCATGCGCGAAGGCGACCGAGAGAAAAGCCTGGCCTCCATCCGCAATCACATCAGTAAGTTACGCAACGACGTCTTGGCGTCTTTATAAACGACAGCCGCACTGGCGGCTGCGTTCCACCATCGCCACAATCACCTGATACAGTTCATCAACCGCCTGCTGTTCAGCAATATCGCCGCTGACCCTATTCTGGCGGGATTTAAAATCCTGATACGGCATCGTCAGCACATCACTCCCTGCGCTGGCAATCCGCCACCACGCAACCGCATTCGGCTGAGCAACACACTCATCGCGTGCAGGCCACACATGCAATAGCACGTAACTGCAAGACGGTAACGCGACTGAACTATTACTCTGAAAGGCTATAAAAATCCGTTAGTTATGACGCTGATATTGAGTTTCAATATTTTATGTATTTAATCGAACGCTACATCATGGTTGCCACGCAACGACTGGTGATAACAATAATCGGCTTCCTGATTTTTATCTTTGCCAGTTATTCCACTCAACGCTATCTGACCGATGCCGCTAACGGCACGCTGGCGCTGCAATCAGTGATGTATATCGTTTTCTATAAGATACTGATTGCTCTGGAGATGTTACTTCCCGTCGGGCTCTATGTTTCCGTTGCCGTTGCGCTGGGGCAGCTTTATAACGATTCAGAAATAACTGCCGTACTGGCTTCAGGCATCAGTCCTTTTCGGATTTATAAAGCCATCATGTTCCTGGCGATCCCGTTAGGGATTTTAGTGACCCTGCTCTCGATGTACGCCCGCCCCTGGGCCTATGAACAAATATTCCAGTTAAAACAGCAGGCGCAGTCTGAATTAGATGTCAGCCATCTACAGGAAAAGAAATTTAATCTGAATGACAGTGGCAGAATGATTTTGAGCGATAAGATCGATCGTAAAAGTAACCTGCTGTCAGATGTGCTGATTTACAGCACCTCCGGTAATAACACCTTTTTATTTCGGGCACACTCGGTAAAGGTGGTCAATCCTGCAATCGCCTCACCGGCAGTCATGCTTCATTCCGGCACGGCATATCAACTTGACCGCAAAGGCACGGATGACAACGTACAAACGTATAAAAACTTTAATCTGCATCCTAAGCCAATGAAGCAAAGCATCGAACTCAGAAGTAAATCTGCCTCAATGGCAGAGCTGTCACGTTCACACGATCCCGCCGATATTGCCGAACGTCAGTGGCGGGAAAGCCGAGGAATTAGCGCTATTTTAATGGCACTGCTGGCGATACCATTAAGCCGCACGCGTCCCCGCCAGGGGCGATTTGCCACTCTGGTACCGCTGGCCGTACTGTTTGTTCTCATCTTTTATGCCGGTAACATCAGCCGTTCACTGGTAGCCAGCGATATTATCCTCTCATTCCCCGGCGTGTGGACGGTGCCATTGATGATGCTGTTGGGCTTCCTGGGCCTTTTGGCCCATCAGGCCTCACTTTTACAGAAGTTTTTCCGGTGAATATTTTTAGCCGTTATCTGATTAAAAATGTCTTTCTCGGTTTCGCTGCCGCAGCGGCTTTGCTGATCCCGCTCTTTTCTACTTTTGATTTTATTAATGAGCTGGATGATGTCAGTTCAGGCGGATACCACTGGACTCAGGCATTAATGGTGGTATTGATGAAACTGCCTCGCTGCCTGATCGATCTGGGGCCTTTTATCGCTTTGCTTGGCGGTATTGTCGGGCTGGGCCAGCTGTCGAAAAGCCTGGAGCTGACTGCGATGCGCGTCTCCGGCATGTCAGTTTTCAGGATAGGAATGAATGCGCTATGTGCCGGTATTATTTTCACCGTGGCGCTGTGTGCGCTGGACGAATGGGTGGCTTCACCGCTTCAGCAGCGGGCACTTCAGTTAAAAGATATTGCCGAGGCCAGAGATGATAATGCGTCCGGCTCAGCTAACACGCTGTGGGCGCGTAAAAATAATGAGTTTGTGACGATTAAAACGCTGGATGAATACAACCGACCTGTTGACATTGAAATATTTAAGTATCACAAGGATCAAACCCTCGATTATTATATTTATGCGAAAACCGCGACCATCGTTGGCAACGGCATATGGACTTTATACGATGTTAATCAAAAAACATGGATAGATGGTAAAGAAACATCAATATTGCATGACAGCATGTCGTGGCAATCGATATTCAATCATACCAGCCTGAAAGAATTAATGATGCCCAGTGATAGCTTTTCAATCCGACAGCTGAATAACTACATCAATTATTTGCAAACAACAAACCAACCCGATCTAGAGTTCCGAATTGCACTTTGGCAAAAGCTCGGGCAGCCTGTTTTGATACTTGCGATGATATTACTTTCCGTTCCCTTCACATTTAGCAATCCTCGGGCGCCAGGTATGGGAAGCCGCCTGGCGACGGGTGCTGTTATTGGGTTACTCACCTATGTCAGCTACCAGATCATCGTCAACCTTGGCCTGTTGTTCTCTTTCAGTGCACCGTTGACGGCACTTCTTCCCCCCATACTCCTGCTGGCATCGGCATTAATACTGGTTAACCGATTTGACAAGAAGCATTAGCCCTAATGACTAGCCCCCATTTTGTATCCTCTCGACTGCAAAAAATCAGCAACGACACGTTCTGTCAAAAGAAGAACATGGTCGAGAGGTTGATTAACGTCGATATCGACAGTTTCAGAACCGGGGAAATTCAGCTTTGAAGTGACGGCTACTTTTTTTTCCAGCGATTCCCGGCGGTGATCGGGTTTTCGTGCACAGGCAACATCAATGTCAACGTCAAGTTTTAACACCAGGTCGGGCTTGTAACTGGTCATCCAGCGAAATGCCTGATGTTCACGGCCAGCCAGCCAGTTAATGAAAGGCCTGCCGGGAACATGCTCAGGCAAAAGAACACCATCATAGGCACCGGGAATTTGCATCTGAGGATAGCGATCGGCCAGGATAATCAGCCCCTGCTTGCGAAGGCGTAGCATACGGCGAAAACGAAAAAGACGCCGTAAAACAAAAATCATCATGACCAGTGCTGGTACCACACCGATTTTCGATTTTGCTACTTTCACTTTTTTACGATCGATAGTTTTACCCAATTTTTTACCCAGCAGCGGCAATTTCACTAACTGACGTTCTACATTACCTGCCTGCTTTCCTAAATGTACTTTAACAGCAGGGACATATTGATTAATAAATCCAATAAGGTGTTCAGAAATAGTCGACTTTCCGGAACCGTCGCAGCCAATAATAGCGATGATTGGTGGGTTGTTTTTCGAATTCATACAGCCATCCCTGTGAAATAAACTCCTCAGGATATAGCATTTTAAAAGAAGATTGTCGCTAATCATGCTTGTTATTCTACAGAGCTTAAACGCACCGAGAACATCGTGCATTATGGAATGCAATGTTAAAACAGGGTTGTTAACGTGAAGAATTTAAAAACGATTATCAATCACTCCCCGGTTCGGGCGATCGCGATTACGGGATGCGACGGTGCCGGAAAATCAACGCTGGCCGCTCATCTTGCAAATCATCTTTCATCTCAGGGTGAAACAGAACTGATTTATCTGGGGCAGTCTTCAGGATTTATTGGCAAACGGATCGCCGAAATTCCGGTTATCGGTTCATATATTGGGAAATATTTAATTAACCGTTCTGAACGCGTGCACAATCGCCCTTCTTCACCACCGGGAAATATCGCTGCGCTGGTCATTTATCTGCTCTCCTGCTGGCGGGTCTATAAGTTCCGCCGCATGTTGGCGAGATGCCAACAGGGCTGTCTGTTGATTACCGACCGCTATCCGCAGGCAGAAATTCCGGGGTTCCGCGTTGATGGTCCTCAGCTTGCAAAGGCGGAAGGCGGTAATTACTGGGTGCGCATGCTGAGAAAAAGCGAACTGCGGCTTTACCGCTGGATGGCTTCATACCCGCCGGCGTTGCTGATCCGTTTGAATATTGATGAGCAAACGGCGCACTTACGCAAACCCGATCACGCCCTGTCTGCACTACGCGAGAAAATTGCCGCGATACCACAGCTGACCTTTAACGGCGCGCACATTCTTGATTTAGATGCCCGTGAACCGGAAAGCAAAATAATCGATACATCACTGCGGGCGGTTCATCTCGCCCTTTCAGGCCTACAGAAAAATGCATAGCGATAAATTAAACGCCCAACACTATGCCACCCGCATTCCCGGACTGATTGCCGTGGTGGGCTGCGACGGCACCGGAAAATCGACGCTGACCGCAGATTTAGTGAAAACACTCAGTTCCTCCTGCACAGTGGAACGCCGCTATCTTGGGTTAATATCCGGTGAGGATGGCGATAAAATTAAACGTTTACCGGTGATCGGGGTATGGCTTGAGCGCAGGCTGGCGGCAAAATCGGAGAAAACCCAGCGCATGAGCAGTAAAGCGCCTGCTCTCTGGGCCGCGCTGATTATGTACGGGCTTTCCGTCTGGCGAAAAGCGAATCTGGCTAAAGCGAAACGCTTAGCTCAAAGCGGCGTACTGGTAATCAGCGATCGCTATCCGCAGGCTGAAATTTCCGGCTTTTATTATGATGGCCCCGGCATTGGAGTTGAACGCACAAGCGGGAAATTGATGACGTATCTGGCGGAACGTGAAAAACATTTATACCAGCAGATGGCTTTGTACCAGCCTGAGCTGATTATTCGTCTGGAAATTGATGCCGATACCGCCTTTTCACGCAAACCCGATCATAACTATGACGAACTGCGCGACAAGGCCCTTGTGATGAGCCAGCTTAATTACAATGGTTCCAGAGTGTTAAACATTGATGCCCGGGCTCCCTATGAAGAGGTTCTGCAAACCGCGCTGGCGGCAATTTATCCGGTTATTTCTGCCGAACGGACGGAGAAACTTGCCGAGGTTTAATTTGGTATAAACATAGCGAGATTATCGGCTAAAGCAAAATCATCGCCCAGACGATCACGGTCATCAGCATCGTGACAAGCTGTGCGGCGCCGCCAATATCTTTTGCTCGTTTTGACAGTGGATGAATCTCCAGAGAAATCCGGTCGATGGCGCTTTCGATAGCCGTATTAAGGAGTTCAACGACCAGCAGGAGAAAGCAGCTGGAAACTAAAAACAGACGTTCAATGGTTGACACATCAACGCACAGCGCAATGAAGAATAATATTCCAGTAATAATAAACAGCTGCCTGAATGAATTTTCCGTTAATAGTGCGTTAGCAAGACCAGACAGCGAGTTTTTTATACTGTCGAACAGACGGCCGAAACCCTTTTTCTTTTCAAATAGCATCGCAATATTATTAACCCCAGCAGATATTAGAGTTGTTTTTCATATAACCGGTAACGCTTATAAGGTATGGCACCAATTTTCTCCAAAATATTCCTCATTCCGGCGTTTGATTCTAAAATCCATGACATTTCTAACGCCTCAATGTTCCATTTACAAAATGCAACATGCAGCGCCTCGATAAGTAGCAGGGCAATAACCGGCCCAATCCGGCTAAACTGGTGTTCGATTTTTACCCCCATCAACGGCACCCTTGCCGTACGCACCCCGCTGACCTTCAGCCGCCAAAGGAGTTTCGCCCAGCCAAGGGGGAATAATCGCCCGTTGAGATCGGCAATCGCTTCATTGATGTTAGGCAGGCCGATAATGAACGCGACGGGTGCGGAATCTATCTCGGCGATAAAGATCATATCATCCGGCACCAGGAATTTTAGCTGGTCCCCCATAACGGCAAATTCGTGTTCGGTAAAGGGTACAAATCCCCAGTTTTTCTGCCATGCCGAGTTAAAAATCTGGCGCAGAACCTGCATTTCCTCGCTGAATTTCTTGCGATTAAGGCAGCGAATGCTGACTTTGCTGCGAGCATGGTCCATAAGTTTAGCCAGTGATGGTGGGAACTGGAGTTCCGCCAGGTGCATCCAGTAGGCCAGCAGATCGATGCCCTGTGTATAACCCTGCTGCTCAACTCTGGCTGAATAATAAGGCATACCGTGCGTCATCATGGCGCTTGGCGGGGTGTCAAAGCCGTCAATCAGCAGGCCACTCTCCTGATTGATATTAAGACTGAAGGGGCCGGTGATTTTTCTGGCACCTTTTGAAGCCAGCCAGTTTTCCGCAGCCGAAAATAACAGTCTGAATACCTCTGGATCGTCGACGGCATCAATCATGCCGAAATGCCCGGTATCCGGTCCATAGAGCCCTCGGTGTAAGGAATCAACCTGGGCAGATATCCTGCCAACAATTTTCCCCTCTTTTTTTGCCAGCCATGTCTGCCATTCGATATGTTCATCTGCCGGATTTTTTTTCGAAAAGTGCTCTAACCGCTCTAAATTTAAAGGATGAATCCAGGCGGGATCGTGTTGAAAAAGATCGGAGGGAAACGTAATAAATGACTTAAGTTGGCGCTTATTGATAACTTTTTCGATGTGAATCATACATACCATTGAAACTGATAATTGACGAAAAAACACACAAAAACCTGTTAAGGATTGTATTAGCTACGGTTATTGTGCCCTTTATCCCTTTTCATTCTGCAATACTCGAAATGTATTAAATACTTATATAGAAAAGGAAAGCTTTGTTTTTTTATCCTGTAATCTAAGCGAAGTAAATCATCAAGGCGTTAGGCATATTATGCTGCTAACAAACCATTCTAATAAACAATTACAGTTTCTTATTTGAAAAATATTTTCCCTAAAAGAAGCCAAAAAGCCTTTAACACTAAATGCTACATTCAAGCCAGAGCAGGAATTTTCGCTACAGGAGGGTTTAAAAATCACAGCCGCCGCAGTATTTTAATGCCGTGATAAAATTAAAAAACAATGTGTCATATTTTCCTCTCGGGCTGTCCGCACGCAGTATTTCCTATCATGCTGTGACTTATCAACACCTGTGTAATTAAAGGCAATTTTGTGAGACAAAAAATGTGCTTGTGTAAATAGTTACGCAAATAAAAACCTCCAAATAGTAATCATTTCTATTACTAGATAATTTAATCTATAAATGGGTTGTATATGCACGAAACACGATCTACGCATTCTCTTCCTATGCGCTACGCAGACTTTTCTTCTCTCGTTGAAGCTTTAGACTACGCAGCCCAGGGAAGTACCGGGATGAATTTCTACGATCGACGTAACCAACTCCTGGCCTCGCTGGAATATCGCGTACTACAGCAGCGAGCGGTGAGTGTGGCCCGTCGATTGTTATCAATGAACCTGAAAAAAGGGGATCGCGTCGCGCTGATTGCAGAAACCAGCGTCGGCTTCGTCGAAGCTTTTTTTGCCTGCCAGTATGCGGGCCTCGTTGCGGTTCCTTTGGCCATTCCTATGGGCGTTGGCCAGAGTGCATCCTACATCGACAAGCTACAGGGGCTGCTCAAGAGTTGCCAGCCGGCCGCAATTATCAGCAGTGATGAATGGTTACCGTTAGTCAAGCCCGTACATAACGAAGTCGCGCATATACGTATCCTCACTCACCGAGAAATCAATGAGCTGCCGGAGAAAGATATCCAGCTCAAGGTGCCTCTACCGGATGATATCGCCTATCTTCAATACACTTCCGGCAGCACGCGCTTTCCACGCGGAGTGATTATCACCCAACGTTCGGCTATGGCGAATCTACAGGCCATTAGCCGTTATGGTATTAAGCTGCAGGCCGGTGACCGCTGCGTTTCCTGGCTGCCTTTCTATCACGACATGGGGCTGGTTGGTTTTCTCCTTACGCCAGTGGCAACCCAGCTCTCCGTTGACTATCTGCGTACGCAGGATTTTGCGATGCGCCCGATGCAATGGCTAAAACTCATCAGCAAAAATCGCGGCACCGTTTCCGTTGCCCCTCCTTTTGGCTATGAGATATGCCTGAGGCGCTGTAGTGATAAAGAGATTGCTGATTTGGATCTGTCCAGCTGGCGTGTGGCCGGGGTCGGTGCCGAGCCGATTTCTGGCGAGCTGCTGCAGCGTTTTGCCGAGTGCTTCAGCAAAATTAACTTTGATAGCAAGGCGCTGATGCCCTGCTATGGCCTGGCTGAAAATACGCTGGCGGTTAGTTTCTTCGATAACGTTGCCGCTCGGATGGTCGATACGGTCGATCGCGATATTCTGGAATATCAGGGCAAAGCCGTTGAGCCAACCCGGAACACGCGCGCCAGAGTAACTTTCGTTAACTGCGGGCGGGCGCTTCCGGGGCATCGAGTTGAAATTCGTAATGAGTCAGGGAAAATCTTAGCCGACCGTGAAATCGGTCATATCTGGATTTCAGGTCCCAGTCTGATGAGTGGCTATTTCAGAGATAACGCTTCTCGCTCGAAAATCGAGTCCCTCGGCAGAATGGATACCGGCGATCTAGGCTACCTGCTGGACGGGGAGCTGTATGTTACCGGTCGGAAAAAAGATCTTATTATCATACGCGGCCGTAATATCTGGCCGCAGGATATTGAATACGTTGCCGAATCGGTACCGGAAGTTCGTACCGGCGATGCCATTGCCTTCGTGACGTCAAACGAGCGTGATGAGGCAGGGAAAATTATTTTGCAGATACAGTGTCGTGTGAATTCCGAAGAGCGCCGGGATCAGATTATTCATATGCTGACGTCTCGTATTCAAAGCGAGTTTGGCGTAACGGTAGAAGTTAAACTTTTGCCTCCGCATAGTATCCCCCGCACATCTTCAGGAAAACCGGCGCGGGCCGAAGCTAAGAAGCGCTATCTCAGTGAGGCGATGAGCTCACCCTTGCAGCTGGCAGGCTATGCGCAATGAACAGAACGGTAGCCGTTACGGGCGTAACGGGGTTTATCGGCAAGCATATTGTCGAGAAACTACTTTCACGAGGCTTCGTTGTCAGAGCATTCACCCGGCAGGATAGTACCCTTACGGCAGATAATTTGATCTGGGTGCGCGGTGACCTGGACGATCGGGTAGCATTGGCTGAACTGGTCCGGGGAGCAGAATGCGTTATCCACTACGCGGGCCAGGTCAGAGGCAGTCAGGAAGACGTTTTTACCCACTGTAACGTATCCGGCAGTCTGCGTCTGATGCAGGCAGTGCAGACAGGCGGTCACTGTCAGCGCTTCCTGTTTATTTCTTCGCTAGCCGCGCGATATCCGCAGCTTTCGTGGTATGCAAATTCAAAGTTTATTGCCGAGCAGAAGCTAACCGCCATGGCATCTGATATTTCTCTCGGTATTTTCCGCCCCACTGCGGTCTATGGACCGGGTGATAAAGAACTGAAACCGGTATTTAACTGGCTCCTGCGTGGGATTCTTCCTCGCCTCGGCTACGCCGAATCCCTCCTGTCGTTTCTTCACGTCAGCGATTTAGCAGAAGCCGTCTATCAGTGGGTTATCACGGAAACATCTGAGACAACCCCCTTCGAGCTTTGCGACGGAGATATCGAGGGATACAGCTGGAAACGTCTGAAGGAGATCGGTTCCCGTATACGTGGTAATCCGGTGCATTTAATCGGCGTTCCTCTTCCACTGTTAAAACTGGCCGCCGACGTCAGTATGCTATCGCATCGTATAATGCGAAAAGAACCGATGTTAACCCGCAGCAAAATCCGAGAATTAACCCACAACGACTGGTCAGCAAGCAATTCCCATATATCAAATTATATTAACTGGCGTCCTGAGGTTAGCGTTGAGCGAGCGCTGCGCGAAAGACTCTTTTAATTTCCCCAGACTATAGGTGTTAAAAATTATTTCTATGTGCAACCGTGAATTATTAATGGACTATATCCTGGAATGCATACGGGAGATGGCTCCAAAAGATGTTGAAATTAAGAAAGAAAGCGATCTAATCAATGATCTTGGCCTTGAATCCGTTCAGGTGATGAATTTGTTGATGATGCTTGAAGATAAACTCGATATTTCAATACCCATGAATATTTTATTGAACGTCAGAACGCCTGAGCAACTACTTGAAACCTTATTCTCATATCTGGAGAGCACTAATGGGTCTGTATGATAAATTCACCCGCCTCGCTAACCAGCGAGAACAGTTTCAGACATCCGGCCTTAATCCCTTCGGTACTTGCATTGATGAAGTCTATTCTGCAACAGAAGGCCGAATCGGCGAGCGAAATATTGTTCTGGCAGGGACTAACAACTACCTCGGCTTAACCTTTAATGCGGAAGCCATTGCGGTTGGCCAGGCGGCACTGGCTAATCAGGGAACGGGCACCACCGGTTCACGTATGGCGAACGGCAGCTACGGTTCTCATCTGGCGCTGGAACACGAGCTGGCGACTTTTTTTGACCGGCCTACCGCTATCGTTTTCTCTACCGGCTATACCGCGAATTTGGGCGTTATCAGTACACTGGCCGACCCGAATGCCGTCGTGCTGATCGATGAAGACTGCCACGCCAGCATCTATGACGCCTGCGTTCTGGGCGGCGCACAGATAATACGTTTCCGACACAATGATGCCCAGGATCTGGAACGCAGAATGGTTCGGCTTAAAGAGCGGGCGAAAGACGCAATTATCATCGTCGAAGGGATTTACAGCATGCTGGGGGATGTTGCCCCGCTGGTTGAAATTGTCGAGATTAAAAAACGCTTCGGTGGATATCTGCTGGTTGACGAGGCTCACTCGTTCGGCGTTATGGGCGCTACCGGCCGTGGGCTGGCTCAGGAGCTGGGCGTTGAACAGGACGTAGATATTGTGCTGGGTACTTTCAGTAAAAGCCTGGCGTCAATCGGGGGCTTTGCCGTCGGTTCTGCAGCAATGGAAGTTCTGCGGTACAGCAGCCGTCCTTACATTTTCACCGCGTCGCCATCACCCTCATGTATTGCTTCAGTTCGGGCATCGCTGCAAATTATCGCCCAACAACCTGAGTTACGTGAAAAACTGTGGGCTAACGCCGCCAGACTTTACCAAGGCCTTGAAAAAATCGGCTACACCCTCGGTGCACATATCAGTCCGGTAGTTCCGGTCGTGATTGGGTCGAAAGAAGAAGGCCTGCGTTACTGGCGGGAACTGATTGACAGGGGGGTTTACGTTAATCTTGTTCTTCCACCGGCAGCTCCATCCGGCATTACGCTACTCCGATGCAGCATTAATGCCGCACACAGCGAAGAACAAATCGATAAAATTATTCAGGCCTTTACCGCGCTACAGCGTTAAGGGGAAACTGCCGCAGAGGATGGGGCACCGCTATGGCGATCGGGTTTGCCCGTATCGAGTAAATGCTGTATCAGGCTAATTACCTGAAGCACTTCACCTGGCGTCAGCGCCCCATCTTTTGCCCACTGAACCCGCCCTTCACGATCGAGAACCACTATCGTAGAACTGTCCTCTTTCAACTGCCAGACCTTGCGCCCCAGGCCATCACTGTCGATGATAAACTGGGCCCAGGGATAATGGCGTTGATTTTTCTCCACTTTACCGACCACAAATAAGCCTGTACCGAGAAACTCATCATCCGTGTTCACAATCGTTGTCGGCTGGAATTGGTCACCCGGGAAGTTCGCCGCTTTAATCGCTTTTATCAGGATAGAGTTCTTCTTTTTTGCTGAACGACGCCCGGCAATGTAGTGCACTACGCGAACTTTTCCCTGCAATTTTGAACTGTTCCATTTTTTATAGCTGATTTCATTACCGTTAAGGACTAATTCTCCGCGATCGGCTATTCCAACCGGCGCAACATGTTGCCCCTCGATGAAGTTATGTGAAAATGCCAGCGTCGGAAACAAAATAAATAGTAACAGTGTTGAAATACGTAGCATCACAGACTTTCCTTATCAATGAATTATCAACGTAAACATTCCCTCTGAGGTTTATAAAGGATAACGCGTAACAAACATTTCAATAGGTTGACGAATATTATTAGCCATCTGGCTGGATTCACTGTAGGACTTTTTACCTGATAATTTTTCGGCGACCATTTCGTCATGACGATCACCCATTAATCCATTAATATTGGCTAAAAATCCGGAAAGCTGACATGCATCTAAATTACCCGGGTCCAGCGACCTCATCGTGTCATAGTAAGATACCTGCTGGCTGACAATTTTACGGACATCATGGAACTCATCTCCCGTCAGTTCAGGATTAGCTATCGCCTCTTGCAGTTTACGTATCTGCTGCTGCCTGTACTGTATAAAGCCATTATCATCATCCAGGACCGTATGGCGCAGGCAGTAGCGAACGACGGACCAGACCGGCGCACTTAAAATCACATTCAACAATCGCCCGTAAATCTTGATGTTTTTTTCATTGTGATTGCGAAAGGCATCCTGGAAATGCCCCAGAAAAACCGTAGTCTGACGGAAAATAAAGTTGGATTCATGTTTTTTACTGTAAAGGCGCTGGGCAAACCGTAAATGTTTATAGCGTGCACGAATATATTTATACTGAAGCCGTTCTTTTTCACTCAGAACGTTCCCCTGTAATACATGATTAATTAAATCCAGCAAATCCTCACGTTTGAATCCATCTTCCCAGAATTGTAAACACAAGGCATAACAATGACGGATATCATCCGTTGAGCATTGCAACTCAATAAACGTCGGTAAACTGGCAGACTCGACAAGTTTGTCATCTTCTTCTACAGCCGTGAAGAGTCGTTCAATTGTTTCAGGGGAAAACTTTTCCCATTTTTTACTGCTCATTTTTACTCGCCCCAACAGAAGTATTAACAGAAAGAGAACGGCGATGACGATAAGCCCATAGCGTAGGGATTAGAGAGAACAGGACGTCGAAACACTGCCCGCCCAAATACGCATAGGCTGCGCCGATCACACCAAAGAAATGAGGTAATACAATTAACAATACGATGTATGACGCGGAAGCAAATGTTTGCATAACCAGATAGGTCCGCTGTTTTCCCGCCATCAACAATAATGACTCCTGCGGAAAACCCATCATGGAGATCACAACGGCCCCCAGCATCACCTGTATAAGGTCATATGCTTCAAGATACTTTAGCCCAAAAACAAAGGAGATTAATGGCTTACCCACGACAACCACCAGCAACGCGACCAGTATTCCTATCGCACCCGCCAGCAGTGCTGACCGTAGCCCAAGCACCCAGGGCCTTTTACTGGCAGGGTCAAGACGCATGATCTCCGGATAAAAACTTTTCGACAACAGGCTTGCTGGCGTTCCCGTGGCATCAAAAACGGTCATGGCGATCTTAAATAGCCCCGCTGCCACCGGCCCCAGAATAATACCCACCAGGACCGTGCTGCATGAATTGCGCGCAGACCAAATAGAGTGCGAAAGATTGGTAGTCCACACAAAGTTCCATGCACCCGATAATCTCCGCACCGGTTCAATAAAACCGGGGCGCAGAGCTTTATGAAAGTTTTTCCTGCGGAGTTCGCGCGCGGAAAACCACCAGAATAACAGGCTGGCGAACAGATTCGAGACAAACCAGGTGACAATAAATCCTGCAAAACCGAGCTGGGAGAAATAAGAAATGATACTGCCAATAGCAATCATTAACGGTTTGATTGCCTGCTGAACGGCAATCAGGTCGAAACGGTCCAACGTTCGCAGAATTCCCGTTGGCGTTGATGAGGCCATAAAAGGAATCAGCGTGCAGTATAATAGTGCCAGTTTAAAGTTTTCCGCATCCAGTCCAATAACGTCGGACAGCCAGGGCAACAATATCATTCCGGCCAGCATTGCCAGCACGCCACTGACAATATCCAGCCCGAATTAAAATGCAATCACATCGCGAAAGCGTTGTATATTTTTACTGACTAACGCCGTCATACCAAACTGAACGATGAATTGCCATGTCTGAAACTTGGCAAAATCACTGACGGCTTTGGTATAGGACTGAATAACAATGAGTACGCCAAACATCTCAGGCGACATACCTCTACCGGCACATGAAAGCGCCAGCAGCCCCAGCAACGCACTCACAACGTTTCCGGAACCTAAATAAGCACTATTGCGGATAATGGTGCGGAAAGCACCATCAGAAAACCATTTTTTCATGGAAAAACCAGATCATAGACAGCTTATAGATCAGAGCAGGTTATCAATCATTTAGTCGATATTACTCCGCCTGACAGGTATAAAAAACAACGACCCTGGATAAGCCAATTTATGATTATTGATATATAAAATTACCTACTCTGCTTTCTTATTCTTTCAAGAAAACGGCGATGACTGTCTGTTCAAGCGAGGAAGCAGGATAAACGATATTGCTCATCGGCTAAAGGCTTTTACCCTAAAACCGCATTAGTAATCAAAAAATGTATTATTGGCAAATCAGACTGTGGGTTCGGGAAATATTTTAAATTATCACGCAATCAATATTACAAAAATAAATAAAAAGTTAATTAACATCTGACTGGCTGGTTTTTTAGCTGACGCCTTTTGAGCACTGTTGGGAAAACGGCCTCCGTTCAGTTGTGTCAACTTACGTGTAAATGAAATCATTTCTGACAAACCAGAGAGGAAGAAATGCTGAAAGGTAAACGAGCAGTGATTACCGGAGGCGGCCGTGACTTTGGTCAGGCGATTGCCGTCTGGTTGGCCAGAGAAGGAGTCGAAGTTGATCTCTGCGCACGTAAAATTACTGATGCAAAGGCAACCTGCGACATTATTCACTCAGAAGGTGGAATTGCTCGCGGATATGAGTGCGATATGACTCAGCCGGACTCGATTAGCCGGTTCTCTGCAGCGCTTTTACATCCGCAAAAAGCCATCGATATTCTTATCCTCAGTGCTGCGCAATGGCTGGAAGGAGAACTGGAGGAGCAAACGCCTGCTGAGATCATCAGCACGATCAACGCCGGATTAACCGGCCCTGTTCTGTTAACTCAGGCGCTTTTACCCGGCTTACGTCTGTCATCGGGTGCAGATATCGTGACTATCGTCTCATCCTGCGGCATCCCACAATTTACGGACTCCGTTGCACATCCCGCATTTTTCGCCAGCAAGCATGGAATAAGCGGTTTCAGTCAGAAACTCGCCGGTCAGATGGCACAGGAGAACATCCGTCTCACTGCGCTGTATCCACCGGATTTTGAAATCACCAGCTTGCAGGCATCGACCACGGGGAATGAGCGAATGGGAGAAAACCTGCTTAATGGCCAATCGCTGTGGGAAACGATCCGTTTTGTGCTGACCCAGCCGCGGAGCTGCCATATCAGCACGATCTATTTTCAGGGACCGACTCGGCAGGCGTTAAGCCGTTCTACTCCGTAAAAATAATTGACCCGCAATGTTAACGAAATGTTTAAATAAAGCCGAGTTACCGCCTGATTTTTTGCACTATATGGCAAAGCAAATAAAAAATAATTTTTTCCTTGATTTAGATTTCATATTTGCCAGAAAAGCCGTTAAAATTTCCACCATTATGAATAATGCTATCGGACTTTCGCTTTGGTTTCTCTGTTAGGCCTTTCGCAACGCCGCATGCCAGCCTTTATTGCCGTACTGGCAATACTGATGCTGTTTATTGCTCCAGAGGTGTCGAAAACTCTGGCGCAGTGGCGTGCAGCAAACGCGATAATGGCTCAGGGTGAAGAGGTTGACTCAGGACCTGACGATTCAATGCAGGCTGACGGCATGTCTGATGGCGCGCTCCCCGACCATTCAATACCGGTTCGTGATACGCAACATGCCGTAGCGCACGACGCTTCCATGCCCATGCACCATATGGCTTCCGGCATGGCCCATCATACAATGCCCGCCGTAAACACCGAAGGCAGCGCGAAAAAATCCCCCTCGATGGCGGACCATAATAGCTCGCAGCCCGTAACAGGCGGAATGGCGACGATGGACGATCTCGCCTGCGGCTACTGCGAACTGCTGGTACATTTCCCGTTTATGATCTGGGTGCTTATCCCTCTGATCTGGCTTTTATGCACTTCAACGCGCGCACCGCCGGTACGCCTTGTTGTCTCATTTTTCGCGACATTCCTGCCTGGCTGCGGCCTTCCCCGGGCTCCGCCTGCCCACTAATCACGCCGTTATTCCACTATAAAATTAAAATTCCTGATTAATTTTCAGGAAAAGAAACCTGCATTTTAAATTATGTGCTCTGCACAGGATTACCCATGTCGCAAATTAAAAATAACGATAAGAAAACACGCGGAAACGTGCTGGAGTTTTTCCGCCGTCTGCATTTTTATATCGGTTTGTTTGTTGGGCCATTTATTTTTGTCGCCGCCTTAACCGGCACGCTTTATGTGTTCAGCACGCAGATAGAGACCCGACTTTATGCCCATGAGCTAACCACGCAGCCGGCTGGCGAAGCACATTCACTGGCCGATCAAATCTCAGCCGCGCGGGCTTACGCCGGGGAAGAGACGCGAATTTATGCCGTACGCCCTGCTCCGGGCCGCACTGATACCACCCGCGTACAGTTCGTTGACCCGGTGCTGGGGTCCTCAGAATCGCGGGCCGTTTTCGTTGACCCCTACTCGCTTGAAATCCGCGGCGATCTCACCGTCTACGGCAGCAGCGGATCGCTACCGCTGAGAAAGTGGATCGATCAGGTTCATCGTGGGCTGTTGCTGGGCGATACCGGGCGCCTCTACAGCGAGCTGGCGGCCTCTTGGATGTGGGTGGCTGCCGTGGGTGGCGTGGCGCTGTGGTGGCTGGGCCGCCCGAAACGTCGTCTTAAAAAAGCGCAGGGGCGCATGGCAGCCAGCCGTCGGTTACACATTACTCTTGGCCTGTTTCTGCTGGCCGGTCTGCTGATGTTCTCCGCAACGGGCCTGACGTGGTCGCAGTGGGCCGGTGGCAATATTGATAAAATGCGCAGCGCCTTCAACTGGCTGACGCCGCAGGTCAGAACCACGCTGGATACGCATGCGGTTTCCCCTGCCCCTGCCGATCCGCACGCTGAACATCATATGTCGATGGCCGGTATGGTCATGCCTTCCGCTGAGGACAATACCTGGCAGCAGGTGCTGGCCAGCGCCCGCCGGGCAGGGATTGATGCACCGAAAGTCGAAATTCGCGGCCCGAAAAGCGAGGGCAAAGCCTGGACGGTGGCCGAAGCCCAGGCGCGCTGGCCTTCGCAGGTGGATGTCGTCGCCATCGATCCACGCGATATGCGCATTGTCGATCGCGTCTACTTTGATCAGTTCCCGCTCGCCGCCAAACTGACCCGCTGGGGAATCGATTTCCATATGGGACTGTTATTCGGTCTGGCCAATCAGCTGCTGCTGACTGCCTTCGGCATCGGCGTTTGCGTGATGATTGTGCTGGGATACCGCATGTGGTGGCTACGCCGTCCGACGGCCCCCGCAGACAACGTTGCCAGTTCGCTACTCCATGTCTGGCTGCGGCTACCGATACGCTGGCGTATTGGCTCTCTGCTGGTCACCTCGGCTCTGGGGTGGTGTTTGCCGGTAATGGGAACCAGTCTGCTGGCCTTCCTGTTGATTGATGTCGTTCGCTGGCAGCAGCAGAAACGCCAGGTGTCGCAGTTCGCCTGAGTCAACGGCGATAACATGTATTCACGCTGTCGGCCCTCGTCCGGCAGCCGTTTGTCACGCAAGGAGAAGTTCAGATGGTATTACGTATGAAGAAAGCCCTCACCGCCGCTGCTGTACTGGCTGCAACACTGGTGTCTCAGCAGGCTCTGGCCCACGCTCATCTCGCCAGCGCGTCACCGGCCAGCAAGGCCGAAGTCAGCGGTTCACCAAAAGAGCTGACCCTGACCTTTACCGAAGGCGTTGAGGCCAGCTTCAGCGGTGCGGCAATCACCGATGCTGCCGGCAAAGCGGTGGACACCGCGAAGGCAACCGTCGACAGCGCGGATAATAAAGTCCTGCATATTCCGCTGTCATCAGAGCTGAAAGCCGGCGAGTACATGGTTGACTGGCACGTCCTTTCCGTCGACGGCCATAAGACTAAAGGGATGTATAACTTCACCGTCAAGTAATGCTGAATCCGGGCATCGGCTGATGCCCGACAAGGAAGCTAAACGACCCGCCGACGGCCGCTCACGACCGTCCGTTTGCTTCGCTACGCGCCGCCGTGCAGACTGAAAAGCTGTTCGGCGGACATCGTTGCGCCGCCGCAGACGATCACCAGCGGATTGCGAAAGGCTTTCAGAACGGCTTTTTGCTCATAAATGCACGCAAGGCTCGCGCCACATGCCGGTTCCGTTACTACGCGATGATCGTCGATAAACCGACGACAGGCGCGCACCGCCTCTTCATCGGTCACCACCTCACTGATAACGGGATGCAGCCCTACCAGCCTGACTGCCTGCTCACAGACCATTTTCGCTCCCAGACTGCTGGCAACGGTGTTGATGTGTTCCAGTTCAACCGGCTGACCGGCTTCTACGGCGGCACGAAACGAGGCGGCACCTTCCGTTTCTACAGCAATTACCGGGATATCGTATAGCCCGTTACGCTGCAGCCCTTCAATCACGCCGGACAACAACCCGCCGCCACCGACGGAAAGTACGACCGCATCGGGCCGTACGTTGCTGGCGACCACTTCATCTATCATCGTGGCGTGTCCCTGCCACAGCAGCGGATCGTCAAAGGGGTGCAGAAATGCGTCCGATTCCCCTTTCAGGGTGAGCGCATAGCGGTTGGCCTCTTGCCAGGAAGCGCCGTGGACGATAACGTCAGCCTGTTCAAGATGCAGCAATTCCTTCGCGCGCGCTGAGGTTGTTTCCGGAACCACCACCGTCACCGGCACGCCCAGCGTTCTGCCGGCCCAGGCAACGGCCAGCCCTGCGTTACCGCCAGAAGAGGAAATAAATCGCCGGGCCCCCTGCTCGTAATAGGTACGACAGGCCAGCCCGATGCCGCGAATTTTAAATGAACCACAGGGCTGGAGTGCATCCATTTTCAGCCAGACGTTACTGCCGCTCAGCTGGCTGAGCGCCCGTGAGTTCAGCAGTGGAGTATTCAGATGTAGTTGCATATCAGGCTGCCTGATTGAGGGTTAACGGTCGCAGATCGGCCAGTGAGTAAGAAACGGAAAGCTGCCCTTTGCGGAACTTCACGCTGCTAATCAACACCTGCCCAATCCGATCGGTACTGATGACGTGCGTACCACCGCAGCTGTAAAACGGCAGTTCACCCCAGGTGATACGACGTATGCCCTCCGGCATAGTCTGCTGACGCGGCAGGGCCTGGTTCACCAGTTTATTGACTTTATCACAGAGTAATTCAGCATCGGGGACGGTCTGCCCAGCGGCTGCGGCTGCAAATACCACCCGGCCTTCACCGGGACGATGGTTGCCCTTAATCGCCTGCCAGCCCAGATCCTCGCCCACGGCGGCAATCAAATGCCCGGCGGAGTGCATACGGGTATTCAACTGCCGACACTCTGCATCCACCGCCATGGCGCACTCGCCCACCGGGAGTGCACTGTCGGTAACATGCACTATTTCATCCTTCTCCTGAAATACACCCAGCACGCTGGCATCACCAATCATACCGATGTCATAAGGCTGCCCGCCGCCCTGCGGATGGAACAGCGTTTCTGACAGAACAGTATGGAACCGGCCGTCTTCCGCCAGAGTGGATGATAGAACGGTCGCTGCGGCACGGAGGCTATCGCTTAAAAGATACAGTTTGCTGGTCATCGGCCCTCACCGGTGTTGATTTACAATCAATGTTGATGTTTCAACAATTTGTTTATATTCTTATCCAGAATGATATCTGACACAACGAGTTTTTATTGATGACTGCCAGTACCGATAAATCACTGCTGATTGGCCAGCTTAGCGCCGTTATGGACGCCTTCGCCTCCGTTGCGGGTCGCCATATCGAGGTTGTTTTACACGATCTCGCGCAGCCGGAAACGTCGGTAATCAAAATTATCAATGGGCACGTTTCCGGCAGAAAACCGGGCAGTCCGCTGCTGGATGCACCGGATAATGACAGGGGATTTCTCGGCCTGCTTAATCCTTCCGCAGCCCCGTTGGATCGGGAACCCACGGTTTTTAACCGCTATCCAACGACCAGCCTGCAGGGAAAACCGCTACAAAGCTCAACGGTGTTCTTCAAAGATGAAAACGGCAAACCCCAACTTTCACTCTGTTTTAACGCCGACAACAGCGCGATAAATGCGGCACGCGAGGCCTTAGCTATTTTGCTGCCTCAGGAAGCGGAGGAAAAACAGGAGCAGGACATCGGGCTGGAGGAAAAGCTGGATGAGATTATCCGTGCCTGCATTTCCCCCACGGGGCAGCTCAGAACCGGAGCCACTAAGCAGGAGAAGGTCGAGATTGTTCGCCAGATGCAAAACCGGGGGATGTTTATGGTGCGCGGCGGGGTTGAGAAAGCGGCAAAAGTGCTGGGCGTAACGCGTTACACCATTTACAACTATCTTGATCAGATTAAGAAGGAAGCGGGTCCGACAACGTTGCCCACTGCAAAGCCAGCTGAATAAACGCCCGGGCAGCGGCGCTTTGATAGCTATCCCGATGCTGCAGGATAACCGCCGTTCTTTCCAGCAGCGGCGGCTCAAGGGTAATTCCGGTCAGCAACGTATTTTCCCTGGCGATTGCCGCGGGTAACAGCGTTGCTAACGGCGCACAGCGGATGATTTCGACTACCGCGTTGACCGAATTTGCTTCCATGACCACCCGAGGGCTCAGCCCGTTTTGCCAGCAGCAGCGATCGATCTGCCCGCGTGTGGCAAATTCTGTACTCAGCAGCACCAGCGGCAGCGCATCCAGGACCTCTAAAGGCAAACTCGCGTGTTCCCCAAGAGGATGGCCGCTACCGACGACCAGCACCAGCGTTTCCCTCAGCAGCACCTGCGCTTCGATTTCCTGTGCATATCCCCCTGCAAAGCCAATACCCGCATCCAGTTCGCCTGCGCATAGTTGTTCCTCAATACGCTCCTGCGCCATCTCACGAATGCTGACGTTGATATCCGGGTAGCGCTGATAAAACGCGGCCAGCAGCGGCCCAATCAGCCATGAGCTAAAGGTTGGCGTTACAGCAATCCGCAGCAGACCGCGACGCAGGTCTGCAACATCGTGGATCGCCCGTTTCCCCTCCTCCAACCCCTGTAGAGTCCGCCGGGCATAGTCCAGATAAACCCCTCCCGCATCGGTCAAACGAATGCTTCGGCCGCTTCGGTCGAAAAGCGCCGCGCCCAGATGCGCCTCCAACTGCCTGATCTGCTGAGACAGCGCCGGCTGAGAGACATGCAGCGCCTGAGCTGCGCGGGTAAAGCTTTGATGCTCGGCTACGGCCAGAAAATAGTTGATATGTCGAAGCAGCATGACGCCATCCCATAAGTAGAACCAATAGACTTAATCATAAATGAATATTTTATCTTATGTGAACTCATCCTTACCCTTCTGCGAACGATAAGTAATGAGAGTGATGTGATGAGTCTGAAGATAACAAACGGCCCGATGCTGCTGGTTCTGGTGCTGGTTGGCCTCAACATGCGTCCTCTGCTGACCTCGGTGGGACCGCTGCTGCCGCAGCTTCGCGATGCCAGCGGAATGAGCTTTGCGCTGGCTTCACTGCTTACTGCTCTGCCGGTGGTGGCAATGGGGATAATGGCGCTGGCAGGAGAGTGGCTGAGTCAGCATCTCAACGAGCGTAAAACCGTCGCGCTGAGCCTGGTGTGCATCGCCGTGGGCGCACTGCTGCGCGAACTGGCTCCTCACAGCACACTCCTGTTGAGCAGTGCATTAATCGGCGGAATTGGCATTGGCCTGATTCAGGCCACCATTCCTGGCATCATTAAGCGGCTCTTCGGCCACAGTACACCCGCGGTTATGGGACTGTGGTCGGCTGCACTCATGGGCGGGGGCGGACTGGGTGCGGCAGTGACCCCGTGGCTGGCACAGCATAGCGAGGTGTGGTTTCACGCGCTGGCGTGGTGGTCGCTACCGGCCATTCTGGCGCTCACCGGCTGGATGGTCATCAGTCAGTCCGCCATTCGGCCACCGAATAAAACATTATCTGCCCCTCGGCTACGGTTACATGTCAGCCCGCGCGCATGGCTGCTCGGGCTGTACTTCGGGCTGATTAACGGCGGGTATACCAGTCTGGTCGCCTGGCTACCGCCCTATTATATGCAGCTGGGGTCCACGCCGCAGTCCAGCGGCAGTCTGCTGGCGCTGCTGACGCTGGGCCAAACGGCAGGCGCGCTACTGACGCCAATGCTGGCGCGTCATCAGGATCGGCGTCGGTTATTGCTGATTGCGCTGATGATGCAGCTGGTGGGATTCTGCGGTTTTATCTGGCTACCGCAGCAGCTGCCGGTTGGCTGGGCGCTGATTTGCGGGGTGGGCCTGGGCGGCACCTTCCCGCTGAGCCTGGTGCTGGCGCTGGAGCACGCTTCCCATGCACCTCTTGCCGCACGGCTGGTGGCTTTTATGCAGGGCATCGGTTTTATTATCGCCGGGGTATCACCCTATCTGTCCGGATTCCTGCGCAGCGCCACCGGCGACTATCTGGCCGACTGGATCTTTCACGCCGCCTGCGTGGCAGGTCTGATGTTGCTGACGCTGCGCTTTGCTCCGTCGCGCTATCCCTCCGAGTGGCAGGCGGCTTCCCACCAAAAAATCATCTGACGGAATAGGGTCAGGCTCAACTCGGTGATGTTTTTTTGGACGATCGCCCCTGGTTTGTTCATATTACCAGGGGAAGATAATGCGCCAGGCGGATACGGTGCAGCAGCCGGAGCACGCTCGCGCACAGTATTACTGGTTTCTGTCATCCCCGAATCGCTGATTAACAGGAAAAACGCATCATGTCCCAATACCCTGCTATTGCACTTATCGGCCCAGGTGCGATTGGCACCACCGTCGCGGCAGTGTTACATGAAGCTGGCCGCACACCCACGCTCTGTGGACGTACCGCCCACGACAGCCTGCTGCTGCGCGTGGACAACCACCGCATTGAAATCCCCGGCCCGATCCTTACCCATCCTTCCGCTGTTCAACAGCATTACGACCTGGTGTTCGTGGCGGTAAAATCCACTCAGGTTGCAGAAGCCGCACCGTGGCTGGCGGCACTGTGCAGCGCAAAGACCGTGGTTTGCGTACTGCAAAACGGCGTTGAACAGCGTTCACTTTTTGCGCCTTACCTCTCCGCACAGCAGATCCTGCCCTCGGTCGTATGGTTCCCCGCACAGCGCGAAACGGGAAATACCGTGTGGTTGCGCAGCAGCCCGCGCCTCACCCTGCCGGATGTAGCGGAAAGTCATCGGGTGCTTGAGGCGCTGCAAGGGACACGCTGTGAGGTTGATGTCACCACCGATTTCACGCAGGTAGCCTGGCGTAAACTGATGCAAAATGCGCTGGCCGGATTGATGGTCCTGACCGGCCGCCGTGCCGGGATGTTTTCTCGCATTGATATCACCGGCCTGTCGCTTGCGCTGCTCCAGGAATGCCTGGCGGTGGCGCGTGCAGAGGGAGCCGCGCTGGGGGATGAGGTTCCGCAGGAGATCCTGGCCTGGTTCCATCGTGCGCCTGCCGACCTCAGTACATCAATTTTGACCGATCGTCAGGCGGATCGCCCACTGGAATGGGACTGCCGCAACGGTGTGATCCAGCGACGAGGCCAGGCGCACGGCATTGCAACACCGATTAGCGACCTGATTGTTCCCCTGCTCGCCGCCGCCAGCGACGGACCGGGATGATTACGGCGAGCTGGCATTCTCGTCAGGTGCCAGATGCGCGCGAATAGCGATATCAATTTTAATGCGGTCGTCGACCAGTATGGCCAGACGATCCATCTTAAATGCCGAGCGGGAGATAGTCGTGGTGGCGAACAGCACCAGTTCATCAGGCGATGATAATGCCTGCTTTCCAGCCATTGTGGCTTCAAGGATCACCGGGCGCTGAATGTTTTTAACCTGCAGCAGACCAAAAATTTTGTACTGCCCGTGGCCCTTATCGACCACGCGTGTACTGGTGAAAGTGATATTGCGGTAGCGAACTGCGTCAAAAAACAACTGACTTTTCAACTGCCAGGTAAGCATATCGTTAGAGGCTTTCAGGGTAGAAACCGGAATTTTGACGTTGATGCGGTCGTTATAATCATGGCCGGGGTCCAGCGAGACTTCTCCGCTGACACCGCTGAGCCGTGCCTGAGAGAACGTGTCGCCGAAAGCATTCCATGACAGTGCGATATCGGTCCGGTCGGTCGCAACCTGATAAGTGAGGGGCGTCGCGTGCAGCAACGGGCTGGAAAGCAGCCCGAAAGCCACCAGCGTGGCGATGCGGGTCATACCGTAATTCTCCTCAAAACAGACCGGATGCACAAACGCCCGGCTTAGCGAGTTGTTGGGGAACTCAATGACTAAAATTCGATGCACCACGGCTTGCAAGCGGGTAAGAGGGAACATTTCGCTCCCAAAAACAGGGCATACATTACGGTATTCATTCAACTCAGGGTGATGCAGGAAATGCGTCTTTTACTTGCCGCTATCTTTAGGATAACGTGGCAAATTATCCTCTCTACTTCAAAAGGAATGCCCATGGCGATACGCGCTGTTCTGTCCGAAAAATCCCGTCTTTTCATGCTGATGCTGCCGGTTTTTGGCTGCTTTTCAGCGCAGGCGGCCTCTTTCGACTGCCAGAAAGCAGCGACGCCGACGGAGCGAGCAATCTGTGCCGATAAGGCACTCAGTGATAAGGATGCGTCAATTGCTGACAGCTATCAGCAGCTGGTTGCGGTGCTGCCTGAAGCAGAAATCAATACTTTGCGCACCGAGCAGCGCGGCTGGCTGAAACAACGCAATAGCTGCGCCGGCGACAGCGCATCGCTCAATTCCTGTCTCGATCAACAGTTAACTCTACGTGAAGGTGCACTCAGCGCGCGGCTACATCCGGCGCAGGCGGCGTTAGATGCGGTGATTGCCACCATCCCGACAACACCAGCCCAATCGGCGATACAGCTGCGTCACTACAGCAGCAGCCCGCTGGCCGCGGCCTGGCTGGTCTATCTACATCAGTTTATTCCGACCAGCGGCGTCAGCCAGCAGGAGGCACAACGGGCCGAAAATACCGCCATTGCTGCCATCACCGCACAGGACAGTTTTGCCGCCTCGATTTTGCAGGATACGCGAAAAGATCCAAAAACCTCACGGGATGAAGCCGTGCTGATGCTGCTGCGCATGACCATTGAAATGAACGGCTACGGCGCAGAAGATCGCCCCTACGTTCACTGCTTCGTTTTTGCCCGGCAGGGGGATGCGGCTTACCAGGCATTCGGCCCGCTCTACGGTTCCAGCCGTGATGGTTCCGCGCCCATCTGTGCTCCGCAGGGTGGACTGTTTAAACAGGAGGCCTGGCGGCAGCTGCGTAATCAGCTGACTGCGCCGGAAAGCGCGGTCAGTGCCAATGCGGGCACCATCCGCTTTGCCAGCTTCGCCGCCTGGCGCATCCTGGCCCTGCGCGCCACGCTGTCACCGAAAAGTTTCCTGAAATCAGAACAGGACACGGAACAAAACGGCGATCCGGCGCAGCGCATTCGCGACTGGACCGATGAAAAGAACTGGCCTGCCACCCAACGACAGCTGACGCTGGCGGCTATCGAACCCGCCCGGCAGGCCACCAGCCAGTGGCTGCAGCTGGAGCGTGGTTTTTCCGCTAGTGATGCTGAAACCGCCGCACAGAATATCATAAAACAGTGGCTTAACCAGCATCTGGATTATATTTCCGAGAACAGCGACAGCGAATAATTCCGCAAAAACAATCTTAAAGCCATATAATTTGCCTTTATGTGCGATTTGTTCGGTGTATAATTCCAGCATTTTCACCGATCATTTAAAGGAAGAAACGATGAAAACGCTATTTTCAACTCTCTCTGTTTTGCTGCTGGCCGGCTCCGTCTCGGCCATCGCGGCCTCCGGTACACCACCGGAAGGCAGCCCGAGCCAACAGCCGCTGGAGAAAATTGCGCCGTATCCGCAGGCCGAAGCGGGAATGACCCGCCAGGTGATTACCCTGCCGCCGAAGGATAATGAGCGGGATCTTAAAGTAGAGCTGCTGATCGGTAAAACGCTGGAAGTGGACTGTAACCGGCATATGATTGGCGGCACGATCAAGCGTGAAACGCTCTCCGGCTGGGGCTATGACTATCTGGTCGTTGAGAAGCTTTCCGAACCGGCATCGACCATGATGGCCTGCCCCGATCGCGCCAGACAGCAAAAATTTATCGCCGCCAACCTGGGTGAGGATGCCTTCCAGCGCTACAACAGCCGCCTGCCGATTGTGGTCTACGTACCAAAAGATGTGCAGGTAAAATACCGCATCTGGCAGGCCTCTGAGACGATAAATCAGGCCACCGAAAAATAAGCATAGCCTTCCCACTGGCGGGATTCGCCGCCGGAGGGAAGGTCAGAATCCGCTGACTTCAATCAGCATAAAAAACCCCTCAGCGTGAATATTCATGCAAATTTTTTCATAAAGCGCTTTTAATCTGCTGCAATCTGATTACACTGTTTTTTTCTCATTTATTCTTAAGGCAAAGGCTGTAATGAGTCAGAAATATCGTGTGTTCATCGACGGTCAGGCGGGTACGACCGGTTTGCAAATCCAGCAGCGTCTGGCCCGTCATCTCCACATCGAATTACTCAGCATTGACGACGCACAGCGCAAAGAAGCGTCTGCCCGTCAGGCCCTGATGAAACAGGCTGACGTCACTATCCTTTGCCTGCCTGACGCCGCCGCACGTGAAGCCGTTGCGCTGGCTGATGAAGTCGGTGCCCGTGTGCTTGATGCCAGCTCGGCGCACCGCGTGCAGGACGGCTGGGTTTATGGTCTGCCAGAACTGGATGCCGGTCAGCGCGAGAAAATCCGCCAGGCCAGCCACGTCTCCAACCCTGGCTGCTATGCCACCGGCGCTATCGCCCTGATCGCCCCACTCACCCGCGCCGGACTGCTGGCCGCCGATCGTCCGCTGGCGATCAATGCGGTATCGGGATACAGCGGCGGCGGTAAAGCGATGATTGAAAAGTACCAGCAACAGGGTACTGGCTTTGCCGCCTACGGCTTGGGCTTCGATCATAAGCATCTGAAAGAGATGCAGGCCTGGGGCGGATTGAGCACCCGGCCGATCTTCCAACCGGGCGTGGGTGACTATGCACAGGGCATGCTGGTATTTATTCCGCTGAACGATACCGACGGCGAGCCGTTGCAGCGTGAGCTGGCGGCGTTCTATGCCGGTCAGCAGTTTATCCAGGTCCGCGAGCTGAATAATCTGGATGGCGATACCGCGCCATACCTGCTGCCGGAAGCATTAAACAACAGCAACAATATGGAGCTGTTCGTCTTTACCCATCCACAGCAGCGCCAGACGATACTGGTTGCGCGCCTGGACAACCTCGGTAAAGGCGCGTCCGGGGCTGCCGTACAGAACCTGAATATTATGCTGGGCCTGGCGGAAGAAACCTGCGTTAATCTGTAACTGCTTTTAAGCCGGGAACTATAATGTTCCCGGCTCTCCGCCCGCTGCGGCGGCAAAAGTCCCCATCTGAGTTATATTTATCCGCATCCCTCCCCGTATTGCACCCCAGTGCACACGCGGGATTGTAACGACGGTATTCGCAGCACGTGATTCACAACCCCGGATATCCATCACACCCGAACGGGCAACGCGCCCGTCGCGAAGAAAGGCAGGAGCCAAAACGTGACGCTGTACGACATCAAACCCAAATTTCAGAACCTGTTAAGACCGCTGGTTGCCCGTCTGCATGCACGCGGCGTAACCGCTAACCAGGTCACCCTGCTGGCCATGCTGGCCTCGATCGTGCTGGGCGGCATCTTGATCGCCTTCCCGCATCCGCTGTTATTTATTTCCCTGCCGATTTTCTTGTTTCTGCGCATGGCGCTGAACGCCATCGACGGCATGCTGGCGAGGGAGTTCAACCAGCAGTCCACCCTGGGTGCGGTATTGAATGAAGTCGGCGACATTATCTCCGATGCCGCACTCTATCTGGCTTTTGCTTTTGTGGCCGGTATTTCGCCGTGGCTGGTGATTCTGGTGGTGCTGCTCGCCTGGCTGACGGAGTTCTGCGGGATAATCTGCCAGACGCTGACCGGCGTGCGCGACTATCGCGGCCCGCTGGGGAAAAGCGATCGCGCCTTCGTCTTCGGTGCCTCAGGCCTGATCATAGCCCTCTGGCCGCAGTATATCGCCGCGTTTAACGTGGTATTTGCCGTCTGCGCCCTGCTGCTGGTCTGGACCTGCATTAACCGCTGCCGCAGTGCGATTGCGGCGAAAACCGCCTGAAAAAAGGAAACGGCCATGACTCAGCCATCACGTGAATATCAGGAAGGCACCTTCGCCACCAGTGACGGAGCCACGCTCTATTTTCGCCACTGGCCCGCTGCGGAAAGCGGCAGCCGTAAAGTCATCGTGCTGTTTCATCGCGGGCACGAACACTCCGGGCGATTGCAGCACGTTGTCGATGAGCTGATGATGCCCGACACGCACTTTTATGCCTGGGACGCACGCGGCCACGGCCACACGCCCGGCGAGCGCGGATACAGCCCAAGTCTGGCTCGATCGGTGCTGGACGTTGATGAATTCGTGCGCTTTGTTGCCCATGATGCACAGGTTGGCCTGGAGGATATCGTGGCTGTTGCCCAAAGCGTCGGCGCGGTTCTGCTCGCCACCTGGGTACACGATTACGCACCGAAAATACGTGGTATGGTGCTGGCATCACCCGCCTTTAAGGTCAAACTGTATGTGCCTTTTGCCCGCGCGGGGCTGGGATTAATGCAGCGCATACGCGGGCTGTTTTACGTCAATTCCTACGTGAAGGGGAAATTCCTCAGCCACGATCCGCAGCGCATCGCCAGCTTCGAACAGGACCCGCTGATTACCCGGCAAATCGCCGTCAATATCCTGCTCGATCTCTACAAGACCGCCGAACGCATTGTCTCCGATTCTGCTGCTATCACCCTGCCGACCCAGCTGCTGATTTCCGGCGATGACTTCGTGGTGCACGCTAAACCGCAGAAGCAGTTTTATGCCGGTCTGCGCAGCGCAATCAAAGAGCAGCATATCCTGCCCGGCTTCTACCACGACACGCTGGGTGAGCAAGATCGCCAGCTGGCGTTCGATAAGATGAAAAACTTTATCGACCGTCTTTATACAACTGCGCCTTACGTCTTTGACTATGGTCAGGAAGATCGCTGGAGCCCGAGCGCGGACGCCTTTCGCGAACTCCAGGCACCGCCAAATTCACGCTCGCCGCAGGGGCTGTTTTACGCCGCGATGCGCTACGGCATGAAAACCATCGGTCGGCAGTCTGCGGGAATGCGGCTGGGCTATGAAACCGGCTTTGATTCCGGCAGCACGCTGGATTATGTCTACCGCAATCGACCGGAAGGCAACGGCATACTGGGGCGGGTCATCGATCGTCAGTACCTGAACAGCATCGGCTGGCGCGGGATTCGGATACGCAAAGAAAACCTCCAGCGGATGATTAGCACCGCGGTAGCGCACCTGCAGCAGGCTCATCTGCCGGTACATGTGGTGGATATTGCTGCCGGACACGGCCGCTACGTGCTGGATGCGCTGGAACACCAGCCTGGCGTCGACAGCATTCTGCTGCGGGATTACAGCGATCTCAACGTGGAGAAAGGACAGGCGATGATCGCCGAACGCGGGCTGAGCGAGCGGGTACAATTCCGCCACGGCAATGCGTTTGATACCGAATCCCTGGCCGCGCTCGATCCGGCACCCACACTGGGCATCGTCTCCGGGCTGTATGAACTGTTCCCGGATAATACACTGATTAAAGCCTCGCTGGCCGGGCTGGCGGCGGCGATCCCACCGGGCGGCGTGCTGGTATATACCGGGCAGCCGTGGCATCCGCAGCTTAAAACTATCGCCTGGACGCTGACCAGCCATCAAAACGGCATGCCGTGGATTATGCGCGTGCGCAGCCAGAAAGAGATGGACACGCTGGTGGAAGAAGCCGGTTTCGAAAAGCGCCAGCAGGCGATTGATGAATTCGGCATTTTCACCGTATCGCTGGCGGTGAGAAAGCCCCATGGCTGATGCGGCTATCGCACCGGGCCGTTATCGTCTGTGGATACAGGGGCTTTGCTGGCTGCTGCTGCTCGGGCCGCTGTTCTTTCTCAGCTACGGCCAGGTCAACCATTTTACCGCTACCCGCGCCGATGTCGGCAGCCTGGTTTTCAGCTGGGAACACGCGATCCCGTTTATCCCCTGGACCATCGTGCCCTACTGGAGCATCGATCTGCTGTACGGCCTTTCGCTGTTTATCTGCACTTCTCAGCGCGAGCTGACCCGCCATGCCTGGCGACTGCTGGCGGCGTCGCTGGTGGCCTGCGTTGGATTTTTACTTTTCCCACTGAGGTTCACCTTTAGCCGCCCGGAATCACCGGGGATCTTCGGCTGGCTGTTCCACCAGCTTGAACAGTTCGACCTGCCCTATAATCAGGCGCCCTCACTGCATATTATTCTGGCCTGGCTGCTGTGGCTGCGTTTTCGCCAGCATGTGACTGGCCCTATGCGTTGGCTGGTCGGTGGCGGATTCTGGCTAATCGCGGTGTCGGTGATGACCACCTGGCAGCACCATTTTATTGACGTGCTGACCGGTATTGCGGCGGGTATCGCTATCAGCTATGCCATTCCGATGTCGGGTAGCTGGCGCTGGCAGCGGCCCTCTTCTCGCGCCCGGCGGCTTGGTGCACGCTATGCCGCTGCTGCGCTGCTGCTGGGGCTTATCGCGTGGGCGATGCCTTACTGTACTGTGCTGCTTTGGCCCGCTGCCGCGCTGCTGATGGTGGCAGCCGGGTATGCCGGGCTGGGAACTCGCGTATTTCAGAAAACGCCGGAGGGCCAGATATCGCTTTCGGCCCGCTGGCTGCTGTGGCCTTATCTTGTCGGAGCCAGGCTGTCGAAACGCTGGTTTTCCCGCCGGTTACCCGCGTCGTCGGCGATTTCAGGCGGTGTATCCCTCGGCGGTTTTCCCGATAAGGCGTCACCGCAGGCGGCCGTGCTGGATCTGACCGCCGAATTTCATCACCGCCCCGAACCAGGAACTGTCTGGCACAGCTGTCCAATGATGGATCTGCTGGTGCCGGAAATTGCCGATCTGCATCGTGCGGTGGACCGGCTAAGCCTGCTGCGTCAGTCGCATGAAACGCTGCGGGTCTGCTGCGCCCTCGGCCTGTCCCGCAGCGCGACGGTGGTGGCAGCCTGGCTGCTGACGGCAAAACATGCCGACAGTGTTGAAGCTGCGGTGGCCATGGTCCGCTCGCAGCGACCTCAGGTGGTGCTGACGCCGGATCATCTCCGTCTGCTGGAACGCTTTAAGGAGGCGCTATGCCCGACATCCGTATGACGCAGCGCGTGATTCATATTCATCTCGCCAGCTGGCGCTTCTTTTCCGCGCTGGCCCTGCCGCCGCTGTTGCTGGCCCTGCTTCTGTTCGGGTCATATCAGAGCGCGTTATTGCTGCTGCTGTTTCTGCTGACGCAGTATTACTGCTGGCGTCTGTGGCTGGATGAGCGGCTGTTTCAGCTGGTAAACAGTGATGATGACCTTGCCGCATTTGACGCCGGGATGGCCCGCCTGTGGGCCGTGAAACCCGGGGCTACGCGTTCACTGGAGGATCGCTGGCTGGGCGCGCGGCGGATACTGCATCGGGCAATCTGTGCGTTAGCCTGCCTCTGGCTGGTAGCGATATTTTCCACGCTGTGGATGATTTAGTCAGGCACTGACCTGAACCTGCCGCCGATGCCGTTATTCATCCGACTTTATGGATAAATAACGTATTATCGGCACGGTTTTTCCCACCGCCTTAAGCGCAAAAATACCCCTCTGACTCACATTTTCCGGCCTGCCTCCCTGACCAAATGCGAAAAGTCGTCTAAAGTTTTTCGCAGGGTCAATAGCTTACAGATCAACCGGATCTGGACATGGAGAAAAGCCGATGAGAAAAGTCGAACAACGTCGATTGATTACGCGCCTGATTTATCCGCTCCTGCTGGCGGGAATCGTCGCGGCCAGCTGTACGGCGCAGGCGGAAGATAATCAGCGGATGCTGAGCAGTAATCCGCAGCCGCCGGATGTGCGTCTCGGACCGCTGTATCACGCCGTTCAGGCAGCAAAACTCTACCCGGACCAGAAAACCTTCGCCGATGCGGTGCCTCACGGCGATCCGACCGCTATTCTCGCCGACTGGCAGATGCAGAAAACCCAGGGCAATTTTGACCTGAAGCGCTTTGTAAATACCAACTTTACGCTGCCCGCAGAGGGGGAAAAGTATGTACCTCCCGCCGGGCAGAGCCTGCGTGAACATATTAACGGCCTGTGGCCGGTGCTGACCCGCTCCGCCAGCCAGGCTAACCAGTGGGATTCCCTGCTGCCGCTGCCGAAGCCCTATGTGGTTCCGGGTGGTCGCTTCCGCGAAGTCTATTACTGGGACAGCTATTTCACCATGCTGGGGCTGGCGGAGAGCGGTCACTGGGATCGCGTGCAGGACATGGTGGACAACTTCGCCTCTGAGCTGGATAAGTACGGCCATATTCCGAACGGCAACCGCAGCTACTACCTGAGCCGCTCACAGCCGCCATTCTTCAGTATGATGGTCGATCTGCTGGCCACGCATGGTGGCGACGAGGTTTACAGCAAATATCGCCCGCAGCTGCAAAAAGAGTACGACTACTGGATGGCCGATTCCGACAGCGTGGCCGCCGGTGCCGCCAGCAAGCGCGTAGTGAAGCTGAAAGATGGCACGGTGCTGAACCGCTACTGGGATGCGCGTGATGTGCCGCGTACCGAATCTTACATGGATGACATCAGCACCGCCGATAAAGCCAAAAATCGTGAAAAGGCTGCGCTGTATCGCGATCTGCGTGCGGGTGCGGCCTCGGGCTGGGATTTCAGCTCGCGCTGGTTCGATAAGCCCGACGATCTCAGCACTATCCACACCACGCGCATCGTTCCGGTCGATTTGAATGCGCTGGTGTTCCACCTGGAGAAAACCCTGGCAAAAGCCAACCGGATCGCCAAAGACGATGCGGCAGCGAAGCGTTTTGATGCGCAGGCGGAAACCCGCAAGCAGGCAATCAACCGCTATCTGTGGGATGAAAAACAGGGGTGGTACGCGGATTACGACTGGCAGAAAGCCAGCGTGCGCCCACAGCTGACCGCAGCAGCGCTGTTCCCGCTCTACCTGCAGGCGGCCACCGATGAGCACGCAAGCAAAACCGCCAGTGCCGTCCAGGCGCAGTTGCTGAAGGAGGGGGGTCTGGTCACCACGACCGTTAATAACGGCCAGCAGTGGGATGCACCTAACGGCTGGGCGCCGTTGCAGTGGGCCGCCGTTGAGGGGTTGAATCACTATGGCAAGCAGGCGCTGGCGAAAGAGGTCGGCATGCGTTTCCTGCAGAATGTGCAGGCGACCTACGATAAAGAGCACAAGCTGGTGGAAAAATACGTGGTGGAAGGGAAAGGTCTGGGCGGTGGCGGCGGCGGCGAATATCCGTTACAGGACGGTTTTGGCTGGACCAACGGGGTTACGCTGAAGCTGCTGGATCTGTATTGCCCGAAAGATAAGACCTGTAATAACGTGGGTGATATTGGGGTGGAGAAAGCGGCGCAGTAGCGTGGATTCACTTTTGTAGAGGATTGCCTACCCGCTGTTTTGAGGGCGATTTGCTGTCTGCCATCATGGTGATGGCGCTGACTGGTGGTTTTCCCTAATGGGCGGTCCTCGCGCCGCGATGCGATACCTTCACTTCTTTCGTCAGCCTTTTGGACTAGTGCAGACGGGGCTACATAACCGATGGCAACGCAGACTGGCAGTTTTCCCTAATGGGCGGTCCTCGCGCCGCGATGCGGTGCCTTCACTTCTTTCGTCAGCCTTTCGGACCAGTGCAGACGGGGCGTC
>NZ_JACVTS010000016.1:0-134218 GCF_016624545.1 Erwinia sp. S38
TCCTCCTTCGGAGTCAACTTCTTTTTGAGAAGTTTTTTCCGGCGGTTCAGACAACTTCCTGAACCTCTAACACGCTGGCCTGTAAGCCGTTGTTCCGTGTCAGTGGAGGCGCATTATAGGGATCTCGTTTTAATGCACAAGCCTTTTTGCGATCTTTTTTTCCGACCGCCGAATTTTCACTCTTATCGATGAGATAACAGGCGTACCGCGCATTTTTAAGCCTGTTTTTACCAGGAATTCTTGCTTGAGGATACTTTCAAACACTAGGCTACCAGGATCATATCAATAGAGAGGTGGCTATGAGTCACAATGTGCGTACATATAAAGGAGTGAGTCCGCAGTTAGGCAAGCGGGTAATGATCGATCCTACCAGTGTGATCATTGGCAATGTGGTGATCGATGACGATGTGGGGATCTGGCCTTTGGTGGTGATTCGCGGCGACGTTAATCAGGTCACCATCGGTAAACGTACAAATATTCAGGATGGTAGCGTTCTGCATCTGACACATAAGTCAGCAGCTAATCCAGATGGATATCCCCTCGTAATAGGTGAAGACGTTACCGTGGGGCATAAGGCTATGCTTCACGGCTGTACCATTGGCGATCGGGTTCTGGTCGGTATGGGGGCAATACTACTGGATGGTGTAGTCGTAGAGCATGATGTAATGATTGGTGCCGGCAGCCTGGTTTCACCCGGCAAGCGCCTTGAAAGCGGTTATCTCTATTTAGGCAGCCCGGCAAAGAAAGCTCGACCGCTAACGGAAGCTGAAATTGCAGGACTGCTCTATTCAGCAAATAACTATGTCACATGGAAAAACGACTATCTCGCTGAAGAGAGCCAAAGCCAGCCCTGATCGTTTTCCTGCTGCTGCTCTATCGCGTGGGTTGCTTCTTCTTCTATATCCCAGCGATTTTTGCGAAAAGCCTCCAACGCGATGAATTCATCATGATAACGGCGAAGCAGTTCTTCGCCGTGAATCGCACAGACTAGCTGAAAGCCGTTAACCAGCACGGTGAAGCAAACGGCCTGAATGCCCTCATCCCACCACTCACGTTCAGGAAACTGAATCGCCTGATTCACGCCTGCATCTCATGTTTTAGCTTATCGATAACAGGAGCGATCTCCGGCATAACGCCGTGCCAAAGCATAAATGCATGAGCGGCCTGGCCCACCAGCATGCCTAACCCATCAGCAAGATCGGTTACTCCCTGCTGCCGACACCATAAAAGAAACGGCGTATCGCCAATCTGATAAAACATGTCGTAGCAGCGAACCTGGCTATTTACCAGTACCGCAGGCAGGTCCGGTATACTGCCGGCCACTCCGCTGGAGGTTGCATTGATAATTAAATCAAATTGCGCATCATGAAGCTCATCTGCCGCCAGCGCTCGAACAGAACCATGATGCTGGAAGACCTGGACCAGCTCCTCTGCTTTAGCATGGGTACGGTTAACGATCGTGATGCTACAGTTGAAATTGAGCAGCGGCAGAATCGCCCCACGTGCAGCACCACCCGCGCCGATCAACAGAATCCTGTCGTTCTCTTTGATCAAGTTGAGCCGTTGCAGATCGCTTAGCAAACCAATACCGTCAGTGTTATCTCCCAGAATGCGACCGTCATCCAATTTTTTAAGAGTGTTCACCGCCCCGGCCAGCGCCGCGCGTTCCGTCAGCTCAGAGCAAAGCTCGTAAGCCTGTTGTTTAAAAGGCAATGTGACATTTGCACCACCACCACCCTGAGCAAAAAATTCATCCACCGCCTGCTTAAACCCTTCCAGCGGAGCACAAAAGCGATCGTAAGGATGAGGAATTGCCGTTTGTTCGGCAAAGAGCTGATGAATACGGGGAGATTTACTGTGTTTAATTGGATTACCGAAAACAACAAAGGACGACATAGCATTCTTATCCCTGGCGAATTAATTCACCGGTCAATACATCGCGAATCTCTGAGGGATTGAGGCGCCCCCCCGTTTCCCCCCGCAATACCGGGAAATCAGCACCGAACTGTGCCAGGACTTCATCTGCATCGCGACAAGGTGGTAATCCACTCAGGTTTGCACTGGTGGAAACCAGTGGCTTACCAAACTGGCTGCACAGCTGCACAACGTCCGGATGGTCACTAACGCGAACGGCCAGCGAATTAAAGCGACCTGTTAACCAACGCGGCGTCTCAGCCCGCGCAGGCAATACCCATGTTACCGGCCCTGGCCAACGGGAAAACATGCGCTCTTTCTGCTCTGCGCTAAGCTGTTCGTCAGCAATATAAGGAACGAGTTGCTCATATTTGGCAGCGATTAAAATCAGCCCTTTTTCCACAGGCCGACGTTTTAACGCCAGCAATGCCGTAACGGCCGATTCACTGTCGGGATCGCAGCCAAGGCCAAATACCGCTTCGGTGGGATAAGCAATGACCGCTGACAGCTGTAACTGTCTGATACATAGCTCAAGTGAGTCATGCTTTTGATTCATCTTCACAACCATTTCCTGCTGTTACGGGTTTGCCACAGGCTTTGCTGGCGCAAAAACGCTTAGCGCCTCTGGCGGTTTTCTTTTCAATAAGTAATGGGAACGCACAGAACTCGCAGATACCTTCAACAGGTGTGAAATTCACAGCAAACTGGCAGTCAGGATAACGATCGCAGGCATGGAATGTTTTGCCATACCGCGATCGACGTTGCACCAGCTTACCGTTGGCGCACTGCGGACAGGCGATCGTGGTTTCATCAGGCTTATCGATAATTTCGGTGTGTGCGCATTCAGGGTAGTCGCTGCAGGCGATAAACATACCATAGCGCCCCTGCCGCAGGGCAAGGCTGGCACCACATAGCGGGCAAAGTTGCCCATCGAGCACTTTTACTATGTGCCCGTCAGTCTGACTTTTCAGCGGACGAATATAATCGCATTCGGGATAATGTGAGCAGCCAAGAAAAGCGCCATGCTTCCCGGAGCGGATGACCAGTTCTGCCCCACACTCGGGGCAGGGTTCATTTTTTCGCACAGCGAAAAGCGCTGTTTTATTCATAACTTTTTGTACACGAAGGCAATCTTCAGTGCAGCATTCCTTCATTGACGTCGAAAAGTAGCTCTTCCATTTGCTGGTAGGCATTTTCACATCCGGGGATGTTAAACAGCACCATCAGCACCACCCATTTGAGATCGTCCAGATCAAACTCGAGGGTATCCAGAGCCATAATACGTTCGATAACCATTTCGCGGGTTTCCAGATTCAGTACCTGAATCTGTTCCAGGAACAGAATAAAACCACGACAGTTAGCATCTAAACGCTGACTCTCTTCCTCGGTATAGATACGCATAGACAGCGGATCGGTAGTCAGCAGAATCGGAGCGACAAGGCCGTCCTGATAATCAGCTAACTTTTCCAACCAGTTCAACGCATTATAGATATCTTCACGATGAAAACCGGCATCGGTTAAATCATCAGTCAATTTATCCTGATCAACGCGCATTTCTGCTTCGTTGTGGATATACGTTTCAAATAAGTACATTAGTACGTCGAACATGGCTTGCCCTCCTCAATCGGACATAGCCGCCGGGTACAGCTGCGATCCACCCTGCTAACTCCAACTCAAGCAGCTTAGCTACGATGGCTGGCACAGGTTGGCCGGCACGTTCAGCGACGACGTCAACAGGTGTAACCTCATCTCCTACGTTAGCCAACACATCGGGAAATGGCAATGGAGGATTGCTGCTCTCTGCTGAATTGTTTGCAGCTGCTGGCAAATCGGGTATCCACGACAGGCCACTTTGCATTTGCTCAACTATATTATTGGGATGTGCAACCAGCATCGCCCCCTGCTGTATCAGCCAGTGGGTTCCCTCACTCCCGGGATTGCCCAATGCGCCGGGGAGCGCGTACACCTCTCTGTTCTGTTCCAGAGCCAGCCGTGCCGTTACCAGCGAACCGCTCTTTAGCGTCGCTTCAACCACCAATACGCCGTGACTTAACCCGCTGATTATGCGATTACGCCGTGGAAAATGGTGGGCCAGGGGAGCAACATGCAGCGGAAACTCAGAGACCAAAGCACCGCCACTGTCGATAATATCCTGTGCCAGTCCCTTATGCCGTCGGGGATAAATAGCCCCCAGCCCCCCTCCCA
This sequence comes from Erwinia sp. S38, assembly GCF_016624545.1. Classification (NCBI taxonomy): domain Bacteria; kingdom Pseudomonadati; phylum Pseudomonadota; class Gammaproteobacteria; order Enterobacterales; family Erwiniaceae; genus Erwinia; species Erwinia sp. S38. Next base: position 4,120 of record NZ_JACVTS010000016.1, read on the forward strand.
ACACTGCCAGCGTTTTACCCTGCACTGCCAACGCAGCGCGATGTGCAATTCCATCGATTCCCAGCGCGAGGCCGCTGGTAATCGTTAAACCGCTCAGTGCCAGTGCCTGACTAAACCAGGTGCCCCAGTCACGACCGTAATGAGAACAGTAACGACTACCCACAACCGCCAGCTGTGGTGAAGATAGCAGTCCCGGATCGCCCGCAATAAAGAGCATCAGAGGAAAGTTATCGATAGTTTTTAATCGCTCAGGATAATAAGGACTTGATGGCGTAATAAAGTGATGCTGTGGCTCATTCAGCCAGATTTCACTTTGAACCAGGATTTTCTCGTCATACTGTTCAAATGCCAGTCGTTGCTCGCTGCGCAAACCAAGACCAGCCAGATCGGCAGACGTCGGACTGTTAAGTTGTACTAACGCGCCGAGCAGAGATTCCTGCTGCAAACTGGATAACCCGGAAACACCTGACAGCCTTAATGCACTTTCCAATGGTGACATAATTCATCCCTGATACCGCCCCTTCACCCTGAAGGTTACCTGCCAGGAATGCTGTCAATCACAGCGCGAAATGTCTACAATAAGAGGGATAAATATTTAATCCCTTGAACACGAATCTGGAAAGTTATGTCAGTCTTGCAGGTATTACATTTTCCTGACGAGCGCCTGCGCATCGTTGCGAAACCCGTGAAAGAAGTAAATGCCGATATTCAACGTATCGTTGATGATATGTTTGAAACCATGTATGCCGAAGAAGGCATCGGACTGGCGGCCACTCAGGTAAATATTCATCAGCGCATCATCGTGATTGATGTGTCAGAAAACCGCGATGAGCGCCTGGTGCTGATTAACCCTGAACTGCTGGAAGAAAGCGGCGAAACCGGTATTGAAGAGGGTTGCCTGTCGATTCCGGAACAACGCGCTTTGGTCCCTCGTTCGGAAAAAGTAAAAATTCGAGCGCTAGACCGTGATGGCAAAAGTTTCGAGCTTGAAGCTGACGATCTGCTGGCGATCTGTATCCAACATGAAATGGATCATCTGGTTGGAAAACTGTTTATCGATTACCTGTCGCCAATGAAACGTCAGCGTATTCGCCAGAAACTGGAAAAGCTGTATCGCCAGAATGCCCGTGACTGAGCGTCTTGATTGACTGAAGGGAATAACGTGTCCGAATCATTAAAGATCATTTTTGCCGGCACCCCTGACTTTGCAGCGCGTCATCTTGACGCGCTGCTGTCATCAGGGCACCAGATTGTTGGCGTGTTTACCCAGCCCGACCGCCCGGCCGGACGCGGTAATAAACTGACCGCCAGCCCGGTTAAACAGCTGGCTGAGCAGCACAACATTCCGGTATTTCAGCCAAAATCCTTACGTCCGCTAGAAAATCAGCAGTTGGTCGCTCAGCTGGAAGCCGATGTGATGGTCGTTGTTGCCTACGGACTGATCCTGCCTGAGGCGGTGCTGGGAATGCCTCGCCTGGGCTGCATCAACGTTCACGGTTCGCTGCTGCCACGCTGGCGTGGTGCTGCACCGATCCAACGTTCACTCTGGGCGGGCGATGCAGATACCGGCGTGACAATTATGCAAATGGATGTCGGACTGGATACCGGGGATATGCTTTATAAGCTGTCCTGCCCTATTGAAGCCAGCGACACCAGCGCCACACTTTATGACAAGCTTGCAGACCTTGGCCCTGCCGGTATGCTGACGACATTGACGCAGCTTGCCGAAGGTAGCGCCACACCGGAAGTGCAGAATGAAGAACTGGTCAGCTATGCAGAAAAGCTGAGTAAAGAAGAGGCCCGCCTCGACTGGTCGCTTTCCGCCGCACAGCTGGAACGCTGCATTCGCGCTTTCAATCCCTGGCCCGTAAGTTACTTCATCATTGATGAGCAGCCGGTAAAAGTATGGAAAGCCTCCGTACTCCCTGCGGTGAATAACCGCCAGCCGGGTGAAATCCTGCAGGCTGATAAACTGGGTATTCAGGTTGTCACTGCAGACGGCGTGCTCAATATCGAAGAGCTACAGCCAGCGGGCAAGAAAGCGATGAAAGCACAGGATCTGCTCAACTCCCGCCGTGAATGGTTCATTCCGGGCAACATTATTGCCTGATAATCTGCCCGGGGCTCAACCCGGGCAGTCGTTTCAATTGCGAACCCACTATGAAAAAAAATACAAACTTACGTTGCGTTGCCGCGCAGACTATCGAAAAGGTTGTCGAACAGGGGCAGTCGCTCAGTAATGTGTTACCTGCCGCACAGAAATCGGTCGGAGAAAAGGACGCTGCCCTACTGCAGGAATTGTGCTATGGCGTTCTTCGTACGCTGCCGCAGCTGGAGTGGATTGTCAGCAAGTTAATGTCCCGACCTATGACGGGAAAACAGCGCGCGATCCATTTTCTGATCATGGTTGGTCTCTACCAGCTGATGTTCACCCGCATTCCTGCTCATGCAGCTCTGGCGGAAACGGTAGATGGCGCTATCGCCTTAAAACGTCCACAGCTGAAAGGACTGATTAACGGCGTACTTCGTACATTCCAGCGTCAGCAGGAAGAGCTGATGCAGCAAATGAACCAGGGTGACCAGCAATATCTGCACCCTAAATGGCTGCTGACGCGTCTTAAGCAGGCCTGGCCAACGCAGTGGCAACAGATTGTTGATGCCAATAATCAACGCCCACCGATGTGGCTGCGCGTTAACCGCCAGCATCACAGCCGCGATGCCTGGCTTAATCTTCTGACAGAAAGCGGGAAAACAGCATTTCCGCATCCACAACATATCGATGCGCTGCGCCTGGAAACACCCTGCGCGGTAGGCCAACTACCAGGCTTTGACCAGGGTTGGGTAACCGTACAGGATGCGTCAGCTCAGGGCTGCGTTGCTCTACTCGATCCACAAAACGGCGAGAAGATCCTCGATCTTTGCGCAGCACCCGGCGGTAAAACAACTCATATTATGGAAGCCGCTCCGCAGGCTGATGTGATGGCTATTGACGTTGATGCCCAGCGTCTGGCTAGAATTAGCGAGAATTTGCAACGCCTGGGTATGAAAGCAGAGGTTAAACTCGGCGATGGTCGTACCCCGGCAGAATGGTGTGGCCAGACGCAGTTTGATCGTATCCTGCTTGATGCTCCCTGCTCTGCTACCGGTGTCATTCGTCGTCATCCGGATATTAAGTGGCTGCGCCGCGATCGCGACATTGCCGAACTTGCGGCACTGCAACAGCAAATCCTTGAAGCGATCTGGCCCCATCTGAAATCAGGCGGTACGCTGCTATATGCGACCTGTTCGGTACTTCCGGAAGAAAACCATTTGCAAGTAAGTCAGTTCCTGAAGAGCCATGCTGATGCCCGACTGGTTGATACAGGTAATATGGCCCAGCCGGGAATTCAGGTCTTTCCTCAGGCAGAGGGCGGTGATGGGTTCTACTACGCGAAGTTAATAAAAGCATAACCCCCATGGCGCTGCACCGGTGGCGCCACTAACCGAACAACAATAAGAAAGACTGAAGCAATATGAAAATCATCATTCTTGGCGCTGGACAGGTTGGCGGCACGCTCGCAGAAAACCTGGTCGGTGAAAACAACGATATTACCGTGGTCGATACCGACCCTCTCCGTCTGCGTCAGCTCCAGGATAAGTTTGACCTGCGCGTTGTGCAGGGCCACGGCTCTCATCCTCGCGTATTAAGGGAGGCCGGGGCTGAAGATGCAGATATGCTGGTTGCCGTGACCAACTCTGATGAAACCAATATGGTTGCCTGCCAGGTCGCTTATTCCCTGTTTAACACGCCCAATCGCATCGCGCGTATCCGCGCACCGGACTATATTCGCGATGCTGATAAGCTGTTCATCCCCGAAGCCGTGCCGATCGATCATTTGATCTCACCGGAACAGCTGGTCATCGATAATATTTATCGACTGATCGAATATCCCGGAGCCCTGCAGGTGGTGAATTTTGCCGAGGGAAAAGTCAGTCTGGCAGTAGTCAAAGCCTATTACGGTGGACCGCTGGTCGGCAATGCGCTTTCCGTGATGCGGGAGCATATGCCACACATCGACACCCGAGTTGCCGCGATTTTTCGCCAAGATCGTCCTATACGCCCACAGGGATCAACGATTATTGAAGCCGGCGATGAAGTCTTCTTTATTGCAGCGAGCCAGCATATTCGTGCAGTAATGAGTGAGTATCAGCGTCTGGAAAAGCCCTATAAACGCATTATGATCGTCGGCGGCGGCAATATTGGTTTTGGTCTTGCGCAGCGGCTTGAGAAGAACTACAGCGTAAAACTGATCGAACGCGATCAGCAGCGCGCAGCGGAACTGGCCGAGCATCTGCAAAATACCATCGTATTTTACGGTGATGCTTCGGATCAGGAACTGCTCGCTGAAGAACATGTTGATCAAATCGATCTGTTTATTGCCATCACCAATGATGACGAAGCCAACATCATGTCGGCCATGCTGGCTAAACGCATGGGGGCTAAAAAAGCCATGGTACTGATCCAGCGGCGCGCCTACGTCGATCTGGTCCAGGGAAGCGTAATTGATATCGCCATTTCGCCTCAACAGGCAACCATTTCGGCACTGTTGGGCCACGTACGTAAAGCGGACATCGTTGGCGTTTCGTCGTTACGTCGGGGCGTAGCGGAAGCAATTGAAGCCATCGCCCACGGCGAGGAGACTACATCTAAAGTAGTTGGTCGCCTGATTGATGATATCAAGCTGCCACCGGGTACAATTATCGGTGCTGTTGTACGTGGTAACGACGTGATGATTGCCAATGATAATTTGCGTATTGAACAGGGCGATCATGTAATTATGTTCCTGACCGATAAGAAATTTGTTCCGGACGTTGAGCGTCTGTTCCAGCCAAGTCCTTTCTTCCTGTAACTCATCCGGCAATGCATGTGCATTGCCGGTCTTTTTACTACACTAATCAATGATCTTTATTCGATCTCATCGTGGAAAAACGGCGATGGTTTGTTAGACTTTACAACCTGGCACAGGAAAGGAGATAACAATGAGTTTATTCAAAGAGTTTCGCGATTTCGCGATGCGTGGCAATGTCGTTGACCTCGCCGTCGGTGTTATCATCGGTGCCGCGTTTGGTAAGATTGTGTCCTCTCTCGTCGCAAACATCATCATGCCGCCTTTGGGCCTGCTGATTGGCGGCGTTGATTTCAAGCAGTTTAGCTGGGTACTGAAAGCGGCCGACGGAACTGCACCAGCCGTTGTGATGGAGTACGGTGTATTTCTTCAAACCATTTTTGATTTTGTTATCGTTGCCTTTGCAATCTTTATGGCAATTAAGATTATGAACAAAATGTACAAGAAAAAAGAAGTGGAGAAACCAGCACCGAAGCCTTCTGCAGAAGAAACATTGCTAACTGAAATCCGCGATCTGTTAAAAGCGCAGAACAATAAAACGCTGTAAGCGTAATCAGATAAAAAAACCGTCGGATTCGACGGTTTTTTTTATGCCTGTAAAGCGGAAGGCCAGTGGTAAATGTTTGATATCGCATTTACCACTGGCCTCCCAGTTACCTTTTTTGCCGTGTTTTTCTTTACGACGGTAACTTCCTTTGCCTTTAACGTTTACCTCAATACGAGGTTTAAATAACGGGTCGCTGAGTAAAGCTTCGAGTGCGTTATCACGAATGACGCCTTTCTTGTGCTGATAATTTGCCACGATAAACTCCTGTTGAGTGATTTCGGTGATGAATATAGGCTTCACCGGAGTAGAATTCAATCATCCGTTTTAGCTACAGGTGTCATTGCACCCTTTTCAAGGGCCTCCAGGATTGAGCAGTACACGCTGCTGTGAGCAGTGCCGCAGCAGGCATCGTTTAAACGCTTTAGTGAACGCTGCATGTGCTGCAATTCGGCGATCATCGCTTCAACTTCCGTCAGCCGTTTCTGAACAATGGTCTTCGATTCCTGGCAGGTGTGGTGCTCTGGATCGACGCGTATCGAAAGCAGTTCACGGATTGCTTCAAGCGTGAAACCCAGCTGCCGCCCGTAGCGAATAAATCTAAGCCGCTGCAGGTCGTTATCACTGTATAGCCGAAATCCACCTTCCGTCCGGATCTCATGCTCCATCATCTGCTGCTTTTCATAAAAACGAATGGTATCCGGTGTTACATCTGCAAGTTTGGCCAGCTGTCCGATACGATACATTACTTATCCTCGCTGAGATGCTGCTTAATCTTTAAGCCATAACCACCGTGTAAAAAATCCGTACTCATCCCGGCCTGCCTCAGCCGTAACTCGAGTAGATGTAATCGGTTCGTATGAAGTTCATAAGACTCATCCTGTGGATCGATACCGTGCAGCAATTGCTCAAGTTCGATAGCCTCTCGACGCATCTCCAGCTCGGGTGGCAGGTAGCCAGAGTTTTTTAGCAGTCGATATCCTGCGCGTAACTCTTTAGGAACATGACTATCGTCATCCAGCAGTAATGGTTGACCAGCGCCGGGCAGATCATCAAGTTCGCCCTCCCGCAGGGCTGCGAGAATATGCTGTTCAGCAAGTTGATCGAGTAATGACATAGATTCGCCTCCGTTTACAGGCAGGTCTACAGCATAGCGCAACTGGATGGGAAATGATGGACGAAGGGAATTTCAGATATAAAAAAACCCGCCGAAGCGGGTTTTTTCACGTTGCAGCTACAGATTACTCTGCAGCAGCTTCTGCTTGAGCTTCTGGACGATCAACCAGCTCGATGTAAGCCATCGGAGCGTTGTCACCAGCGCGGAAGCCACACTTCAGAATGCGAGTGTAACCACCGGCACGGCTCGCGAAACGCGGGCCCAGCTCGTTAAACAGTTTTGCCACGATCTCGTTATCACGAGTACGGGCGAATGCCAGACGACGATTAGCTACGCTGTCGGTCTTGGCAAGAGTAATCAGCGGCTCAACTACGCGACGCAGCTCTTTCGCTTTTGGCAGGGTCGTCTTGATGATCTCATGACGAACCAAAGAGCCAGCCATATTGCGGAACATAGCCTGACGATGGCTGCTGTTGCGGTTCAGTTGACGACCACTCTTACGATGGCGCATGACCTTATCCTTCTCAGTGAAACCTTAACCTGTGATCGGGTTATTCATCAGCGATGCTAGCTGGCGGCCAGTTTTCCAGGCGCATGCCCAGTGACAGACCACGAGAAGCCAGCACGTCTTTAATCTCAGTAAGAGATTTTTTACCAAGGTTAGGCGTCTTAAGAAGCTCAACCTCGGTACGCTGTACCAGATCACCGATGTAGTGGATAGCTTCTGCCTTAAGGCAGTTAGCAGAGCGGACAGTCAATTCCAGATCGTCAACAGGGCGCAGCAGGATCGGATCGAATTCTGGTTTCTCTTCTTTAACTTCTGGCTGACGAACATCACGTAAGTCAACGAAAGCTTCAAGTTGTTCTGCCAGGATGGTAGCCGCACGGCGGATCGCTTCTTCAGGATCGATAGTGCCGTTGGTTTCCATTTCGATGACCAGCTTGTCCAGGTCGGTACGCTGTTCTACACGCGCAGCTTCAACATTGTAGGCAATACGGTCTACAGGGCTGTAGCAGGCGTCGACCAACAGACGACCGATCGGGCGCTCATCTTCTTCCGAATGAATTCGGGCAGAAGCCGGCACATAACCACGACCACGCTGAACTTTGATACGCATGCTGATAGCTGCGTTTTCATCGGTCAGGTGACAGATCACGTGCTGCGGCTTGACGATTTCGACATCACCATCATGGGTGATATCGGCTGCAGTCACAGGGCCAATGCCAGATTTATTCAGAGTAAGAATAACTTCATCTTTGCCCTGAACTCTTACCGCCAAACCTTTCAGGTTGAGCAGGATTTCCAGGATATCTTCCTGTACGCCCTCTTTGGTGCTGTACTCGTGCAGTACACCATCAATTTCAACCTCGGTCACCGCGCAACCCGGCATTGATGAAAGCAGAATACGGCGCAGTGCGTTACCAAGAGTATGGCCAAAGCCACGCTCTAAAGGCTCAAGGGTCACCTTGGCGTGCGTCGAACTCACTTGCTCGATATCTACCAGGCGCGGTTTTAGAAACTCTGTCACAGAACCCTGCATTGTGTCCTCTCTTTGGTACTAAGCCTTACTTGGAGTAAAGCTCGACGATCAGGTGTTCGTTAATGTCCGCAGACAGATCGGTACGTTCAGGAGTACGCTTGAACACACCTTCCATCTTAGTCGCATCAACTTCCAGCCAGGTTGGCTTTTCACGCTGTTCAGCCAGCTCCAGAGCGGCTTTCACGCGAGACTGCTTTTTGGCTTTCTCACGGATGCTAACAACGTCATTCGGAGATACCTGATAAGAAGCGATGCTAACAACGCGGCCGTTTACCATGATAGATTTGTGGCTAACCAGCTGACGTGCTTCTGCACGAGTGGCACCAAAGCCCATACGATAAACTACGTTATCCAGACGACCTTCCAGCAGAGCTAACAGGTTTTCACCGGTGTTGCCTTTCAGACGTGCTGCTTCTTTATAATAGTTACGGAACTGACGCTCCAGCACGCCGTAGATACGACGAACTTTCTGCTTTTCACGTAACTGTACACCATAGTCAGACAGACGTGGCTTACGCGCACCGTGCTGACCAGGAGCTTGTTCAATCTTACACTTGGTATCAATCGCGCGAACGCCAGACTTAAGGAACAGGTCTGTGCCTTCACGACGGCTCAGCTTGAGCTTAGGACCCAAATATCTTGCCATTTTCTTTCTCCAACATTCCTAAAAAACGGGGCGTTATACGCGACGTTTTTTCGGCGGACGACAACCGTTGTGAGGGATCGGAGTCACATCAGTAATATTAGTGATGCGGAAACCAGCAGCGTTCAGGGCACGAATAGTTGATTCGCGGCCTGGACCAGGACCCTTAACCATAACTTCCAGGTTCTTAATACCGTACTCTTTCACGGCGTCTGCGCAACGTTCTGCAGCTACCTGAGCAGCGAACGGCGTAGATTTACGAGAACCACGGAAACCGGAACCACCGGCTGTTGCCCAACCCAGCGCATTACCCTGACGATCGGTAATAGTTACGATGGTGTTGTTAAAAGACGCATGGACATGAGCCACGCCGTCAGAGACTTGCTTTCTTACACGCTTACGTGCACGAACTGGTGCCTTTGCCATTATTCAATCACCCCGATTATTTCTTGATCGGTTTACGCGGACCCTTACGGGTACGTGCGTTGGTCTTAGTACGCTGACCGCGCACTGGGAGACCACGACGATGACGCAAACCACGATAGCAACCAAGGTCCATCAGACGCTTGATGCTCAGGGTGACTTCACGACGCAGATCGCCTTCAACAACAAATTTAGCAACTGCATCACGCAGAATGTCGATTTGTTCTTCAGACAGTTCACTGATCTTAACATTTTCAGCAATACCCGTGTCTGCACAGATTTTCTGTGAGCGGGTCTTACCGATACCGAAGATAGCAGTTAATGCGATAACGGTATGTTTATGATCAGGAATGTTAATGCCTGCTATACGGGCCACTATGCACTCCTATTAATTAACTTATGCGTCCCATGCCGAAAAGCCCGTTTTCAGGATACTCAAATGGAAACGCACAGACATACAAAAGATTGGCTGGCTAATCTAGCCAGCTCAACCCAACTTTGCAAGAAAAATATGCGATTAAATCAGCCTTGGCGCTGTTTATGCTTTGGCTCGGCACTGCAAATCACACGTACAACACCGTCGCGACGGATGATTTTGCAGTTACGACATAATTTCTTGACGGAAGCACGAACTTTCATTTTTACTCTCCGTAACTTCTCAAGCGCCTGAATTAACGGCCATAGCCTTTCAGGTTTGCTTTCTTCAATGCAGACTCATACTGACTTGACATCATCAAAGTTTGCACTTGAGCCATAAAGTCCATGATGACAACGACTACGATCAGCAGTGATGTACCGCCGAAGTAGAATGGAACTTTCATCGCATCACGCATGAACTCCGGGATCAGGCAGATAAAGGTAATATACAACGCACCGATTAAGGTAAGGCGTGTCATCACTTTATCGATATACTTCGCCGTCTGTTCTCCCGGACGAATACCTGGTACAAATGCACCAGACTTCTTCAGGTTATCTGCTGTTTCACGCGGGTTGAAAACCAACGCCGTGTAGAAGAAACAGAAGAAGATGATTGCAGTCGCATAGAGTAACACATAAAGCGGTTGACCTGGCTGTAAATACATCGAAATAGTAGTCAGCCAGTTCCAGCCCGTGCCGCCCCCGAACCATGACGCGATGGTCGCCGGGAACAGAATGATACTGGATGCAAATATAGCAGGGATTACACCGGCCATATTCACTTTCAACGGTAAATGCGTGCTCTGCGCAGCATAGACACGACGGCCTTGCTGACGTTTCGCATAGTTCACCACAATGCGGCGTTGACCACGCTCAACGAAAACAACGAAGAAGGTCACTGCAAATACGAGAACTGCAACCAACAGCAACAGGAGGAAGTGCAGGTCGCCTTGCCGCGCTTGCTCGATGGTATGGCCAATGGCCGGCGGAAGACCCGCAACAATACCAGCAAAGATAATGATCGAGATACCGTTACCGATACCTCGTTCAGTAATTTGCTCGCCTAACCACATCAGGAACATTGTCCCGGTGACCAGGCTGACAACAGCGGTAAAGTAGAAAGCAAAACCTGGATTTAATACCAGGCCCTGCATTCCAGGCATGTTCGGTAAACCGGTAGCAATACCGATAGACTGGAAAATACCTAATACCAGTGTGCCGTAACGGGTGTACTGACTAATCTTACGACGGCCAGCCTCCCCTTCTTTCTTGATTTCTGCTAACGCTGGATGAACCACCGTCAGCAGCTGGATAATAATAGAGGCCGAAATATACGGCATAATACCCAGGGCAAAGATAGAAGCACGGCTCAGAGCACCACCAGAGAACATGTTGAACATTTCAATGATGGTGCCACGCTGTTGCTCAAGCAGTTTGGCAAGTACAGTGGCATCGATACCAGGGATTGGAATAAAAGAGCCAATTCGGAAGACAATCAGCGCACCAATTACAAACAGAAGTCTGCGTTTTAGTTCGCCAAAACCACCCTTGGCACTTTGAAAATCTAATCCCGGTTGCTTAGCCATCTGCTACTTATTCCTCAATTTTACCGCCAGCAGCTTCGATTGCAGCACGAGCGCCTTTAGTGACACGCAGGCCGCGAATCGTTACCGGTGCAGAAACTTCGCCAGACAGGATCACTTTCGCGAACTCAATCTGAATACCGATAATGTTAGCCGCTTTCAGCGTGTTCAGGTCGACGATACCGCCTTCAACTTTCGCCAGGTCAGACAGACGAACTTCTGCAGTGACCATTGCTTTGCGAGAGGTGAAACCGAATTTCGGCAGACGACGGTACAGAGGCATCTGGCCGCCTTCAAAACCACGACGTACGCCACCACCAGAACGTGAGTTCTGACCTTTGTGACCACGACCGCCGGTTTTTCCGAGACCGGAACCAATACCACGACCTAAACGTTTAGGAGCGTGCTTAGACCCTTCGGCCGGAGACAGAGTATTTAAACGCATCTGTTACTCCTCCACTTTAACCATGTAGGAAATCGCGTTAACCATACCGCGTACAGCTGGCGTGTCTTCACGCTCTACGGTGTGGTTAATACGACGCAGACCCAGGCCAAGCAGCGTTGCCTTGTGTTTTGGCAAACGACCGATCGAACTGCGGGTTTGAGTAATTTTAATAGTCTTAGCCATGGTCATTACCCCAGAATGTCTTCAACGGATTTGCCACGTTTCGCAGCAACCATTTCTGGAGAATTCATATTGGCCAGGCCATCCAGAGTTGCACGAACCACGTTAATCGGGTTGGTGGAACCGTAGGCTTTAGCCAGTACGTTATGAACCCCAGCGACTTCCAGGACGGCGCGCATTGCACCACCGGCGATGATACCGGTACCTTCAGAAGCCGGCTGCATGAACACGCGAGAACCTGTGTGCACGCCTTTAACAGGGTGCTGCAGGGTGCCGTTGTTCAGCGCAACGTTAATCATATTGCGACGAGCTTTTTCCATCGCTTTCTGGATCGCTGCTGGAACTTCACGCGCTTTACCGTAACCAAAACCAATGCGTCCGTTACCATCACCAACAACAGTCAGAGCTGTGAAGGAGAAAATACGACCACCTTTAACGGTTTTAGATACGCGATTTACCGCGATCAGCTTTTCCTGCAGTTCGCCAGCTTGTTTTTCGATGTGTGCCATCTTACACCTCTACCTTAGAACTGTAGGCCAGCTTCACGGGCAGCATCTGCCAGTGCCTGGACACGACCATGATATTGGAAACCAGAACGGTCGAAAGAAACACCAGTGATGCCTTTTTCGATTGCGCGTTCCGCAACTGCTTTACCTACAGCAGCAGCAGCGTCTTTGTTTCCAGTGTACTTCAGTTGCTCACTGATAGCTTTTTCTACTGTAGAAGCAGCCACCAGGACTTCAGAACCGTTAGGTGCGATTACCTGTGCGTAAATATGACGCGGGGTACGATGTACCACCAGGCGAGTAGCACCCAGCTCTTTGAGCTTGCGACGTGCGCGGGTCGCACGACGGATACGAGCAGATTTCTTATCCATAGTGTTACCTTACTTCTTCTTAGCCTCTTTGGTACGCACGACTTCGTCGGCGTAACGAACACCCTTGCCTTTGTAAGGCTCAGGACGACGGTAGGCGCGCAGATCCGCTGCAACCTGACCAATCAGCTGCTTATCAGCGCCTTTCAGCACGATTTCAGTCTGAGTTGGACATTCAGCAGTGATTCCCGCTGGCAGCTCATGGTCAACAGGGTGAGAGAAGCCCAGGGCTAAGCTCACAGAGTTGCCTTTAACGGCTGCACGATAACCTACACCAACCAGCTGCAGCTTCTTAGTGAAGCCTTCGGTAACACCGATAACCATGCCGTTCAGCAGCGCACGAGAAGTACCAGCCTGTGCCCAACCATCCACAAAACCTTCGCGTGGAGCGAAAGTCAGTGCATTGTCAGCATGCTTAACTTCTACAGCGTTGTTGAGCGTACGAGTCAGCTCGCCGTTTTTACCTTTAATCGAAATTACCTGACCGTCGAGTTTTACCTCTACGCCGGCAGGAATTGCGACTGGTGCTTTAGCAACACGAGACATTTATTCCTCCGATTAAGCTACGTAGCAGATAATTTCGCCGCCAAGACCAGCCTGGCGTGCGGCACGATCGGTCATAACACCTTTAGAGGTAGAAACAACAGCGATACCCAGTCCTGCCATAACTTTTGGCAGCTCGTCTTTGCGCTTATAAATACGCAGACCTGGACGTGAAACACGCTGAATGCTTTCTACAACAGCCTTGCCCTGGAAGTACTTAAGAGTCAGTTCCAGTTCTGGCTTGATGTCGCCTTCGATTTTAAATTCTTCAATATAACCTTCTTCCTTCAGCACGTTGGCAATTGCCACTTTCAGCTTGGAGGAAGGCATGGTGACCGCAACTTTGTTCGCGGCTTGACCGTTACGGATACGGGTCAGCATATCCGCGATCGGATCTTGCATGCTCATCTGTCTTTACTCCCGTGATTCTATTGGTAATTACCAGCTAGCCTTTTTCAAGCCAGGTACTTCACCGCGCATGGCGGCTTCACGCAACTTGATACGGCTCAACCCGAACTTGCCCACATAACCATGTGGACGGCCAGTTTGACGGCAGCGCTTACGCTGACGAGACGGGCTGGAATCACGCGGCAGAGTTTGCAGCTTGAGAACAGCATTCCAACGATCTTCGTCGGATGAGTTCACACTTGAAATGATAGCTTTCAGTTCCTCGCGCTTGGCGCGGTACTTGTCAGCCAGTTTCACGCGAACGACTTCGCGTGCTTTCATTGATTGCTTAGCCATCAGTAACCCTGCCTTACTTGCGGAACGGGAAGTTAAAAGCAGCCAACAGTGCGCGGCCTTCATCATCAGATTTCGCAGTAGTGGTAATGGTAATATCCAAACCACGAACGCGGTCGACTTTGTCATAGTCGATCTCTGGGAAGATGATCTGCTCGCGAACACCCATGCTGTAGTTACCGCGGCCATCGAATGACTTAGCGGACAAGCCACGGAAGTCACGGATACGTGGTACAGCAATAGAAATCAGGCGCTCAAAGAACTCCCACATGCGTTCACCACGCAGAGTCACTTTACAGCCGATCGGATAGCCCTGGCGGATTTTGAAGCCTGCAACTGATTTGCGTGCTTTGGTGATAAACGGCTTTTGACCGGAGATTGCTGCCAGATCGGCTGCTGCGTTATCCAGCAGTTTCTTGTCAGCGATCGCTTCACCAACACCCATGTTCAGGGTGATCTTCTCGACCCGAGGGACTTGCATGACAGAATTGTAGTTGAACTCAGTCATGAGTTTATTAACTACTTCGTCTTTGTAGTAATCATGCAGTTTCGCCATCGTACTACTCCAAATTACTTGATAGTTTCGCTGTTAGACTTGAAGAAACGGACTTTTTTGCCGTCTTCGAATCTAAAGCCTACACGGTCAGCCTTGCCGGTTGCCGAGTTGAACAGTGCAACGTTGGAAACCTGAATAGCGGCTTCTTTTTCAACGATGCCACCTGGCTGATTCAGAGCCGGTACAGGCTTCTGATGTTTTTTAACCAGGTTGATACCTTCAACAATGAGCTTGCCAGAAGACAGAACATTTTTAACTTTACCGCGCTTACCTTTATCTTTGCCGGTCAGCACGATAACTTCGTCATCGCGACGGATTTTAGCTGCCATTTTTCGCTCCTTAGAGTACTTCTGGTGCCAGAGAGATAATTTTCATGAACTTTTCAGTACGAAGTTCACGAGTTACCGGCCCAAAAATACGCGTTCCGATTGGCTGCTCAGTGTTATTGTTTAAAATAACGCATGCATTACCATCGAAGCGAATGACAGAACCGTCCGGGCGACGAACACCCTTCCTGGTGCGCACCACTACCGCCTTCAGCACATCACCCTTCTTAACCTTACCGCGAGGAATTGCTTCCTTGATGGTAATTTTGATGATGTCGCCAACGCCTGCGTAGCGACGGTGCGAGCCACCCAGAACCTTGATACACATTACGCGACGTGCACCGGAGTTGTCGGCGACGGTCAGCATAGTCTGTTCTTGGATCATTTTAGTGCTCCGCTAATGTCAACTACTACTTCGGGACCTGATTCAGGTCGTTTAAAAGCCCCATAATTGAGGGCGCAGCATTATAACACCGCATCTCGCATATGGGTAGAAAAAATAACCGACTCAAATCGAGTCGTTATTTGGACCCCTAGAAAGAGGAACGCGACATTCTAAGGAATTGTTCATCCGGTAGCAATCGCAATCTGTACAATACGCCAGCTTATTTCAACTCAGCGCGGCAGATTGGCATCAAAACTGATGCATTTGCCCCGAAAGCCATGAACTAAGGTAGATATGGCCAATTTTTCCCAAATCCCGCCACCCGTATTCTGGCACTGATATTTTCCCGTACCTCAAGTCGATGGTAAATCACGTCAGGGTTCGCCGCAGTCATACAGCGACGCGCCGGCAGAAGATCCCTTCACGATGGCGACGAAAACCTCTGAACGGTCCTCCTGAGGAGGGAAGATAAACACTGATGGCTTCATTTTGAGGTTATGTCCCTGACTATCAGCATCAGGAGTCAGTTTATTCCCTACCCCGGATTTGCCCGGATCGAATACAAGTTTGCTGTCCATCTGATGAATCTTCCTTCCCGGGGAAGCAACATCACGGGAGCAAAACGTTGAAATTTTTGGAGGACTAAACAAGAAAGGAATTAAGTGAATAGCAGAAAATAAAAAACCCCCGACAAGCGGGGGTTTTTACAGAGACAGACGTTCTTATTACAGAACAGCTTTCTCTACAACGCGAACCAGAGTCCATGACTTAGTCTTGGACAGTGGACGGCATTCACGGATTTCAACCTTGTCGCCGATACCACATTCATTGTTCTCGTCATGTACGTGCAGTTTAGTCGTACGCTTGATGAATTTCCCGTAGATTGGGTGCTTCACAACACGTTCGATAGCAACAACGATGGATTTCTCCATTTTGTCACTAGTCACACGACCTTGCAGAGTACGGATTTTATCGGTCATTACGCACCCGCCTTCTCAGTCAGTAAAGTCTTAACGCGTGCAACATCACGACGCACTTGCTTCAACAGATGAGTCTGTTGCAGCTGGCCGGATGCCGCCTGCATGCGCAGGTTGAACTGCTCACGCAGCAGGTTAAGTAGCTCAGTGTTCAGCTCTTCAACGCTTTTTTCACGCAGCTCTGTTGCTTTCATTACATCACCGTCTTAGTTACAAAGGTGGTTTTGATAGGCAGTTTTGCTGCTGCCAGCTTGAATGCTTCACGGGCCAGCTCTTCCGGAACACCGTCCATTTCATACAGGACTTTACCTGGCTGGATCAAGGCAACCCAATACTCTACGTTACCTTTACCTTTACCCATACGCACTTCCAGCGGCTTCTCAGTAATTGGTTTGTCCGGGAATACACGGATCCAAATTTTACCTTGACGCTTAACTGCACGGGTCATAGCACGACGTGCTGCTTCGATCTGACGGGCAGTCAGACGACCACGGCCAACAGCTTTCAGACCGAAAGTACCGAAGCTAACATCCGTACCCTGCGCCAGGCCACGGTTGCGGCCTTTGTGCACTTTACGGAATTTCGTACGCTTTGGTTGTAACATCAGCGACTCTCCTTACTTACGGCCTTTACGCTGCTGCTTTTTAGGTTGAGCAGCCGGTTCCGGTTGTTCAACAGCAGCCATACCACCCAGGATCTCACCTTTGAAGATCCATACCTTAACGCCGATTACACCATAAGTGGTGTGGGCTTCAGAGGTGTTGTAGTCAATGTCTGCACGCAGAGTGTGCAGTGGCACGCGGCCTTCACGGTACCATTCGGTACGCGCGATTTCTGCACCGCCAAGACGGCCACTAACTTCAACTTTAATCCCTTTAGCGCCCAGACGCATTGCGTTCTGTACAGCACGCTTCATAGCACGACGGAACATCACACGACGCTCCAGCTGTGAAGTGATGCTGTCAGCAACCAATTTAGCGTCCAGTTCCGGTTTACGGACTTCGGCAATATTGATCTGTGCAGGAACGCCAGCGATATCCGCTACGACCTTGCGCAGTTTTTCTACATCTTCACCTTTCTTACCGATGACGATGCCAGGGCGAGCGGTGTGAATAGTCACACGGATGCTCTTAGCTGGACGCTCGATAACGATACGAGAGACGGATGCTTTTGACAGTTCCTTGGTCAGGAACTGACGAACTTTAAAGTCGCTGTCCAGGTTGTCAGCGAATTCTTTGGTATTTGCGAACCAGGTAGAGTTCCAGGGTTTAACAATACCCAGGCGAATACCATTAGGATGTACTTTCTGACCCATTGCTAGTCTCCAGAGTCTCAGCGATCGGACACAACCACAGTAATGTGGCTGGTGCGCTTCAGGATGCGATCTGCACGACCTTTCGCACGCGGCATAATGCGCTTCATGCTTGGGCCTTCGTCTACGAAGATTTTCGTGACTTTCAGATCATCAATGTCAGCGCCATCGTTGTGTTCGGCGTTAGCAATGGCAGATTCCAGAACTTTCTTGACCAGTACAGCCGCTTTCTTATTGGTGTAGGTCAAAATGTCCAGAGCCTGCGACACTTTCTTACCGCGTACAAGATCTGCTACCAGGCGAACCTTCTGAGCAGAAGAACGAGCGTGGCGATGTTTAGCGATAGTTTCCATCTCTTCCTCCTGTTAGCGTTTCTTAGCTTTCTTATCAGCTGCGTGACCGCGATAAGTACGAGTCGGTGCAAATTCACCCAGTTTGTGACCGACCATTTCGTCGGAAACAAAGACAGGAACGTGCTGACGACCATTATGGACAGCGATGGTCAAACCGATCATGTTAGGGAAGATCGTTGAACGACGGGACCAGGTGCGCAGTGGCTTCTTGTCTCCGCTTTCCAAAGCTTTCTCTACCTTCTTCAGCAAGTGCAGGTCAATAAAAGGACCTTTCTTGAGAGAACGTGGCATGGCTTATCCTCTAAAATTATTTGCTACGGCGACGTACGATAAATTTATCAGTACGCTTGTTGCTACGGGTCTTCTTACCTTTGGTCTGAACGCCCCACGGAGTTACCGGGTGCTTACCAAAGTTACGACCTTCACCACCACCGTGCGGGTGATCAACTGGGTTCATCGCGGTACCACGAACGGTCGGACGAACACCACGCCAACGGGTTGCACCGGCTTTACCCAGAACGCGAAGCATGTGCTCCGAGTTACCGACTTCGCCCAGGGTCGCGCGGCAGTCAGCTTCGACTTTACGCATTTCACCAGAACGCAGACGCAGGGTAACGTAAGAACCATCACGCGCAACGATCTGCACGTAAGTACCAGCAGAGCGAGCAATCTGACCGCCTTTGCCTGGTTTCATTTCTACGTTATGCACGGTAGAACCAACTGGGATGTTACGCATCGGCAGTGTGTTACCTGCTTTGATCGCAGCATCAACGCCAGACTGAATCTGGTCGCCAGCTTTCAGGCCTTTAGGGGCCAGGATGTAACGGCGCTCGCCGTCTTTGTACAGAACCAGCGCGATGTTCGCGGAGCGGTTCGGATCGTACTCAAGACGTTCAACGGTCGCTGGGATACCATCTTTGTTGCGTTTGAAGTCAACAATACGGTAAGCCTGCTTGTGACCACCACCGATATGACGGGTAGTGATGCGACCATTGTTGTTACGGCCACCGGATTTGCTGTTTTTTTCTACCAGCGGGGCAAATGGTTTGCCCTTGTGCAGCTCCGCGTTCACCACTTTAACTACATGGCGACGACCCGGAGATGTCGGTTTACATTTAACAACTGCCATTGTTCTTCTCCTCCGACTTACTCAGCGCCGCCGACGAAGTCCAGATTCTGGCCTTCTTTCAGGGTGACGTAAGCTTTTTTCCAGTCGTTACGACGACCAATACGCTGTCCAGAACGTTTAACTTTCCCTTTGACTACCAGGGTGTTAACGACTTCGACTTCAACTTCGAAAAGTTTCTGCACAGCGGCTTTGATTTCTGCTTTGGTCGCGTCTTTAGCAACTTTGAGAACGATGGTGTTTGTTTTTTCCATCGCAGCAGATGCTTTTTCAGATACGTGCGGCGCGCGCAGTACTTTCAGCAGACGTTCTTCACGGATCATGCCAGCATCTCCTCAACTTGCTTAACTGCATCAGCAGTCATAACGACTTTGTCGAAGGCGATCAGGCTAACTGGGTCGATACCCGCTGCATCACGTACGTCAACCTTGTACAGGTTACGTGCGGCCAGGAACAGGTTCTCTTCCAGTTCGCCAGTGATGATCAGCACATCTTCCAGAGCCATGTCTTTCAGTTTCTCTACCAGCAGCTTAGTTTTAGGCGCTTCCAGAGAGAACTGCTCGACAACGATCAGACGTTCCTGACGTACCAGCTCGGACAGAATGCTTTTCAGCGCGCCGCGGTACATCTTTTTGTTAACTTTTTGACTGTGGTCCTGAGGCTTCGCAGCGAAGGTCACGCCACCTGAACGCCAGATCGGGCTCTTTACAGAACCTGAACGCGCACGGCCGGTACCTTTCTGGCGCCACGGCTTTTTGCCGGAACCAGTTACTTCAGCACGAGTCTTCTGAGCACGAGTACCTTGACGGGCACCTGCTGCATAAGCAACAACAACCTGATGTACCAGCGCTTCGTTGAAATCACGACCGAAGGTAGTTTCGGAAACAGTCAGCGCGCTTTGCGCGTCTTTCAGTACTAATTCCATTGCTATCCCCTTACGCCTTCACAGCTGGTTTAACGATCAGGTCGCTACCGGTAGCACCGGGAACTGCACCTTTAACCAGCAGCAGGTTGCGCTCAGCGTCAACACGCACTACGTCCAGGCTCTGAACGGTTACACGTTCGTTACCCAGCTGGCCTGCCATTTTCTTGCCTTTGAACACTTTGCCCGGAGTCTGGTTCTGACCGATAGAACCCGGTACGCGGTGAGACAAGGAGTTACCGTGAGTAGCATCCTGAGTACGGAAGTTCCAGCGCTTAACAGTACCGGCAAAACCTTTACCTTTAGATGTTCCAGTCACGTCAACTTTTTTCACGTCAGCGAAAATGTCAACATTAATGCTCTGACCTACGGTGAACTCTGCGCCTTCTTCGGTGCGGAATTCCCACAGACCACGGCCAGCTTCAACGCCAGCTTTAGCAAAGTGACCTGCTTCCGGCTTAGTTACACGGTTAGCTTTTTTAGCACCGGTAGTTACCTGGATAGCAGTGTAACCGTCGTTTTCCAGGCCTTTGACCTGAGTAACGCGGTTTGCTTCAATTTCGATCACGGTTACAGGGATAGAAACGCCATCTTCTGTGAAGATACGGGTCATACCCACTTTTTTACCGACTAAACCAATCATTGTTTCAACCTCTCAATCGCTCAATGACCTGATTAACCCAGGCTGATCTGCACGTCAACACCTGCAGCCAGATCCAGACGCATCAGAGCATCAACCGTTTTTTCGGTTGGCTCAACGATGTCAACCAGACGCTTGTGAGTGCGAATCTCGTACTGATCGCGCGCATCTTTGTTGACGTGCGGAGAGATCAGAACGGTAAAGCGCTCTTTGCGGGTCGGCAGCGGGATAGGACCACGAACCTGCGCACCAGTGCGCTTGGCAGTCTCTACGATTTCCGCAGTTGATTGATCGATCAGACGATGATCAAACGCTTTAAGACGGATACGGATTCTTTGGTTCTGCATGAGACCAGAGCTCCAATTATTTATAAACGAAAAGAATTACTACTCGCATCCATTACGATTGATGGAGGAGTGTAATCGTTGAGCACATAACCCGCATATCGCGAGTATTGTTAGCTGGCATTTTCATACCGGCTGGCGACTCATATTGAATCGCGCCTGGCCATATTGGCAGGCCCGCGTATTATACGTACATCTGGAGGCAAAGCAACCATTATACGAACGCGATTATCAGGAATACTCAATTATGGCAAAAAAAAGAGCGCCGAAGCGCTCTCTTTCTGCTCTGGCAGAGCGAACTCTGCCAGACAAGTATCACAATTAAGCGATAACTTTAGCAACAACACCAGCGCCAACGGTACGGCCGCCTTCGCGAATTGCGAAACGCAGACCGTCGTCCATTGCGATTGGTTTGATCAGTTCAACAACCAGTTTAATGTTGTCGCCTGGCATTACCATCTCAACGCCTTCTGGCAGTTCGATGGTACCGGTTACGTCAGTTGTACGGAAGTAGAACTGTGGACGGTAGCCTTTGAAGAATGGGCTGTGACGGCCGCCTTCTTCTTTAGACAGAATATAAACTTCTGACTCGAACTTGGTGTGTGGCTTGATTGAGCCTGGCTTAGCCAGAACCTGGCCGCGCTCAACGTCTTCACGCTTAATACCACGCAGCAGGATACCACAGTTCTCACCCGCACGGCCTTCGTCCAGCAGCTTACGGAACATTTCAACGCCGGTACAGGTTGATTTCACGGTGTCTTTCAGACCCACGATCTCAACTTCTTCACCCACTTTAATGATACCGCGCTCTACACGACCGGTAACAACAGTACCACGGCCGGAGATGGAGAATACGTCTTCGATAGGCAGCAGGAACGGCTTGTCAATCGCACGCTCTGGCTCTGGGATGTAAGAATCCAGGTAACCAGCCAGTTCGATGATCTTAGCTTCCCACTCAGCTTCGCCCTGCAGTGCTTTCAGTGCAGAACCGTGAACGATTGGGGTGTCGTCGCCTGGGAAGTCGTACTGTGACAGCAGGTCACGTACTTCCATCTCAACCAGCTCCAGCAGCTCTTCATCATCAACCATGTCACATTTGTTCATGAACACGATGATGAATGGAACGCCAACCTGACGACCCAGCAGGATGTGCTCACGAGTCTGTGGCATTGGGCCATCAGTCGCAGCAACAACCAGGATTGCGCCGTCCATCTGAGCAGCACCGGTGATCATGTTTTTCACATAGTCGGCGTGGCCCGGGCAGTCAACGTGCGCGTAGTGGCGAGTCGGGGTGTCATATTCAACGTGAGAAGTGTTGATGGTGATACCACGTGCTTTTTCTTCTGGTGCGTTATCGATCTGGTCGAATGCACGAGCAGAACCGCCGTAGGTTTTAGCCAGAACGGTGGTGATAGCTGCAGTCAGGGTAGTTTTACCGTGGTCAACGTGGCCGATAGTACCTACGTTGACGTGCGGTTTGGAACGTTCAAATTTCTCTTTAGCCACGACGATATTCCTTACTTTAATGCTCTCACCCTTTGGTGAGAGCATAGGATCAATATTTTAAAACTGTAGCTTATTTGCTACGAGCTTCGATAACGGCCTGAGCGACGTTGTTCGGCGCATCATCGTACTTCAGGAACTCCATGGAGTAAGAAGCACGGCCTTTAGTCAGAGAACGCAGCTGAGTAGCATATCCGAACATTTCAGACAGCGGAACTTCAGCGTGGATCTGAACGCCAGTAGCGTTAGATTCCTGTCCTTTGAGCATACCACGACGACGGCTAAGGTCACCGATAACGTCACCGGTGTTCTCTTCCGGAGTCTCTACTTCAACCTTCATGATCGGCTCAAGCAGAACTGGAGTTGCTTTCTTAAAGCCGTCTTTAAACGCGATAGAAGCCGCCAGTTTAAACGCCAGCTCAGAGGAGTCAACGTCATGGTATGAACCGAAGTGCAGACGAATGCCCAGATCTACTACTGGATAACCAGCCAGAGGACCTGATTTCAGCTGCTCCTGGATACCTTTATCAACCGCAGGAATGTATTCGCCAGGAATCACGCCGCCTTTGATGTCGTTGACGAACTCGTAACCTTTAGGGTTAGAGCCCGGCTCCAGTGGGTACATGTCGATAACAACATGACCGTACTGACCACGACCACCAGACTGCTTGGCGTGTTTACCTTCGATATCGGTAACTTTAGAGCGAATTGCTTCGCGATAAGCAACCTGAGGTTTACCGACGTTCGCTTCAACGTTGAATTCACGCTTCATGCGGTCAACGATGATGTCGAGGTGCAGCTCACCCATACCAGCGATGATGGTCTGGTTAGACTCTTCATCAGTCCATACGCGGAATGATGGGTCTTCTTTCGCCAGACGGCCCAGAGCCAGACCCATTTTTTCCTGGTCAGCTTTGGTTTTTGGCTCAACGGCGATCGAGATTACCGGCTCAGGGAATTCCATGCGCTCCAGAATGATCACGCTTTCCGGGTCACACAGGGTGTCACCGGTAGTCACGTCTTTCAGACCGATAGCTGCAGCGATATCGCCCGCGCGAACTTCTTTGATCTCTTCACGTTTGTTGGCGTGCATCTGTACGATACGGCCCAGACGCTCACGAGCTGACTTAACCGGGTTGAATACGGTGTCGCCAGAATTCACAACGCCAGAATAAACGCGGAAGAAGGTCAGGTTACCTACAAACGGGTCGGTAGCGATTTTGAACGCCAGAGCAGCAAACGGTTCTGCGTCATCAGAGTGACGAACCGCCGGCGTGTCTTTACCGTCGTCCAGCATACCGTTGATTGCTTCAACGTCATTTGGTGCCGGCAGGTATTCAACAACCGCATCCAGCATCGCCTGAACACCTTTGTTCTTAAATGCAGAACCACAGGTAACCAGAATGATTTCGTTTTTCAGCACGCGCTTACGCAGAGAAGTTTTGATCTCTTCTTCGGTCAGCTCTTCACCGCTGAAGAATTTCTCCATCAGCTCGTCAGAACCTTCCGCAGCTGCTTCAACCAGCTTCGCACGCCATTCGTCGGCCAGATCCTGCATATCAGCTGGGATATCTTCGTAAACGAAGGTCACGCCCTGATCGGCGTCGTTCCAGTTGATTGCTTTCATCTTCACCAGGTCAACAACACCGGTGAATTTCTCTTCTGCGCCGATAGCCAGCTGCAATGGCACTGGGTTTGCACCCAGACGCGATTCCATCTGACCAACAACTTTCAGGAAGTTAGCACCCATGCGGTCCATTTTGTTAACGAACGCGATGCGTGGAACTTTATATTTGTTAGCCTGGCGCCATACGGTTTCAGACTGTGGCTGAACACCACCAACCGCACAGTAAACCATTACTGCACCGTCAAGAACACGCATGGAACGTTCTACTTCGATGGTGAAGTCAACGTGTCCCGGGGTGTCGATGATGTTTACGTGGTGTGGCTCAAACTGCTTAGCCATACCAGACCAGTAACAGGTGGTCGCAGCGGAGGTGATAGTAATACCACGTTCCTGTTCCTGCTCCATCCAGTCCATGGTTGCTGCGCCGTCATGTACTTCACCGATTTTGTGGTTTACACCGGTGTAGAACAGAACACGTTCGGTCGTCGTCGTTTTACCGGCGTCGATGTGCGCACTGATACCGATATTACGGTAGCGCTCAATGGGTGTTTTACGAGCCATTTGATTCCTCTGATTCTCGGACGTTCTAAGTTAAATCCCAGCGGGTTGGTCACTTGAACGCCCACTGGGTGAATAACAACTACAGGGCTGTTACCAGCGGTAGTGAGCGAACGCCTTGTTGGCTTCGGCCATACGGTGAACGTCTTCACGTTTCTTAACTGCAGTACCTTTGTTTTCTGCAGCATCAGAAAGTTCGTTCGCCAGGCGCAGAGCCATAGATTTATCACCGCGTTTACGAGCAGCTTCTACGATCCAACGCATTGCCAGGGCATTACGACGAACCGGACGGACTTCAACTGGTACCTGATAAGTAGAACCACCAACGCGGCGAGATTTAACTTCCACGGTTGGGCGGACGTTGTCCAGGGCTACTTCGAAAGCTTCCAGCTCGTTTTTACCAGAACGCTGAGCCAGGGTCTCCAGCGCGTTATAAACGATAGCTTCAGCAGTAGATTTTTTACCATCTACCATCAGGATATTTACAAATTTGGCCAGCAGCTCTGATCCGAACTTAGGATCTGGCAGAATTTTACGCTGACCAATGACGCGACGACGTGGCATGGAAATACTCCGTTGTTAATTCAGGATTGTCCAAAACTCTACGAGTTTATTTTGACATTAAGGTTAAAACGTTTGGCCTTACTTAACGGAGAACCATTAAGCCTTTGGCTTCTTCACGCCGTACTTGGAGCGAGCCTGCTTACGGTCTTTAACACCTGAGCAGTCCAGCGCGCCACGAACGGTGTGGTAACGCACACCTGGCAGGTCTTTTACACGACCGCCACGGATCAGGATCACTGAGTGTTCCTGCAGGTTATGACCTTCACCGCCGATGTAGGAGGTAACTTCAAAACCGTTGGTTAAACGAACACGGCAAACTTTACGCAGTGCGGAGTTCGGTTTTTTAGGGGTAGTAGTGTATACACGAGTACATACACCACGTTTCTGCGGGCAGGCTTCCAGCGCAGGTACGTTGCTCTTTGCAACTTTACGTGCGCGTGGTTTGCGAACCAGCTGGTTAACTGTTGCCATTAAATAGCTCCTGGATTTAGCTTTTGCTTCGTAAACACGTAATAAATCACCTCGCGGAATCACGAGGCCGCGGAATTTTAGGGCTGAGCTTAAAAAGAGTCAAGAAATAACCAGGGGTACTGTCATTACCAGGTTATTTGCTGAGGGTTTTTAACCGCCAGCACAACGAACTCAGTATAGCTTATCGCCGTCACGCTGGTTGAAATTTGACCAAAAAGCCCGCGAGCGTCAAGATCGTCTTTCAAAGCGAATAGAGATATGGGGGCTTGAAGTAGTACTTCAAGTGCCGGGCTACCGGCCAGTGCGGCAATAACGCCGTCCTGCATCAGCAGAACATCATCACCTTCCGCGAACAGCCGCACCACGGCATTCAGGTCACAGCGAAACGGCGAGGTCATCAAAGTATGCAGCATAGCTTCCTCAGAAAGTGAGCACCCGGTCGTATTCCGCTAGTCGACTACGCAGTTCTTCCGGAGCCAGCACTTCAGCGGGCAGTACACGAACCGCGTCGACAGCCAACCCACGTTCCGCCAGCGCGGCTGCGCAAATATAACAATGCTCTACATCGTATAGCGGTAGAACGCCGAAGGTCGCAATGTAGTTACGCGCCAGTATTTTCTGTGGCTGCTGCTCCGCGGTGAGCTGTAACACGCCGTCGCTGATAAAGAACAGCGCAACCTCATCACTCAATGCAGAAGTGGCCAGTACGGCATCTAATCCTTCACGGCCTGCACTCGTGCCATGCGGAGCCTGGCTGAAAACAAACGCAATACGATTCATTAAAACTGCACCATTCTGTCGCAGCTCAGTGCCGCTTCCGCCAGGGCCCCAAGGCCCGAAAGCTGAAACCCGTCTGCCAGGTTTGCCGCCGGCAGCCCCAGATTTTCTGCTTCCTGCCGATCGGTAATCCCCCGCCGCAGCGCCGCAGCCACGCAGATGTTTAAAGCAAAACCGTATTTCTGCTGTAGCTGCTGCCAGCTGCGAGTTAAATCGAACTCATCGCTGGCGGGGGCATTAAGCTGGCTGGCATTCAGCACACCTTCACGATAGAAGAACACGCTCTCAAGCTGATGCCCCTGTTCCAACAGCGCGTTAGCGAACAGCCAGGCGCTGCTGGCCTGCTGTGTGCCATAGGCCGGGCCGGTGACCATCAGCGCGAAACGCATTACTTATCCTGCCCGTGGAAGTCACCGTTTTTAAACTGGCGGATGTAGAGATAAACGGTGTGCTTGGAGATGTTTAAGCGGTCAGCCACCTGATTAATCGCATCTTTGATATCAAAAATCCCCTTCTCATAGAGATTCAGGACAATTTGGCGATTCTTGGCGTTGTTCGATACGTTACGGTCAGCGCTGACTTCTTCAATGGTAAACTCCAGTGTCTGCATCACCAGGTCTTCCACCGAAGAAGCAAAGTTTACCGCCGAAGCCACATCCGGGGTTTCCGGCGGCATAAACGTGGCCATAATCTGCGAGAACGGCACATCCAGGTTCATGTTGATGCACAGCAGGCCGACAACGCGCTGATTGCCGTTGCGAATCGCGATAGTAACGGACTTCATCAGCACGCCGCTTTTAGCGCGGGTGAAATAGGTTTTAGAGACATTGCTGTCAGCATCGGTCATGTCATGCAGCATGCGCAGCGCAAGGTCGGTGATTGGTGATCCGACTTTCCGCCCGGTATGCTCACCGTTCGCGATCCTGACCGCCGAACATTTTAAATCTTCCAGTGAATGCAGCACGATCTCACAGTGCGAGCCAATCAGCGTGGCCAGGCCATCCACTACGGCTTCGTATGATCTTAAAATATCAAAATCCGCAGGCGAAAACGGATGCTGCTCAAGCAGATCCGCATCGGTAATATCGGCGGGAAAAAATGAACCAGACATAGACGACACCACCCTTTGACAAGAGCCTGTCACACAGCGCAAGGGCAGACTCATTCTTATTAAAATGCGCGTTGGCTAGTCTAGCAAATATCAGAAAGATGTGTCCCGACTTTGTCATGAAATGATGATCTAAGCAAAAAAGCAGAAGAAACAGCGAGGTAAAGCGAGGGGGAAATAAAACCGCCACCCTGAGGTGGCGGCGAGCAGAAATTACTTCTGCTTAGCAGCGCCTTCGGCAGGTGCGGCGGCTGGTGCTTCAGCTTTCGCTGCCGGTTTGATATCCAGCAGCTCGACGTCAAACACCAACGTGGAGTTAGCCGGGATACCCGGAACGCCGTTTTTACCGTAGGCCAGGTTCGGTGGGATAACCAGTTTGATCTTACCGCCTTTCTTAACCTGCTTCAGACCTTCGGTCCAGCCAGGGATCACGCCGTCCAGACGGAACGACAGCGGCTCGCCGCGGGTGTAAGAGTTATCAAACTCGGAACCATCGATCAGGGTTCCTTTGTAGTTCACAACAACGGTATCGCTGTCTTTCGGCGCATCACCTGTACCGGCTTTCTCAACTTTATACAGCAGGCCAGTTTCAGTTTTCTTCACGCCTTTCTCTTTAGCGAATTTAGCAGCGAAAGCTTCACCCTTGGTGGCATTCTCTTTCGCGTCTTTTTCCATCTTAGCCTGAGCTGCGCCTTTCACACGGCCTTCGAAGGACTGCAGCGTTTGTTCGATTTCCTGGTCGGAGAGTTTGCTTTTACCGGCAAACGCATCCTGAACGCCCGCGATCAGCTGGGTTTTGTCCAGAGCGATGCCCAGTTTTTCCTGTTCCTTCAGGGAGTTTTCCATGTAGCGACCCAGTGAGGCACCCAGTGCATAAGCAGACTGCTGATCGTCGTTTTTGAACGCAGCATTCTTAGGTGCCTGCTCTGCCGCTTTCTGAGCCGGGGCCGCATCAGCAGCCATTGTCAGCGGAGCATTCAGCGCGAGGGCCATAGTGGTAGCTAACAATGTGACTTTAAATAATGATTTCATCCATTTCTCCAAAACCGAAGCGTCTCACCTCGGGAATCGTTTGCAGACCTTCGGTCCGTACTATAACCGGGCGCGGGAAAACAAAATACTCCCGCCTGAAATATAGAAGTTAACTTCCGACAATCCGGCTGCCGAAAAGTTTCACTGTCTGTGATGGCAACAGCCGCCTGACTTTTCAACCCTCAATCGCCAATTTACGCCATTTTACCTGTGTTAGCCTCTCTTTTGCCGTTAGAATCGGACAATTCACCCGCTCGAACGAACGGTAAGTAGTAACAAGAGGGAATAAAATGCAACAAACATTGCTGGAACAGCGAATTGAAGTGCTGGAAAGTAAACTGGCGTTTCAGGAACACACGATTGAGGAGCTGAACCAGACCGTGGTACAGCACGAGCTGGATATGGCGCGGCTGCGTGAACAGATGCGCTTGCTGACCGACAAACTCAAGGCTGCCGCCCCTTCGCAGATCGCATCACAGTCGGAAGAAACACCCCCGCCACACTACTGAGTGTCACGCTGTACCCGCTTCCCTGTTACGCTCACACACCGAAAAAAACCAAAAAAAAGCCGCTATCTGAGAAAGATAGCGGCTGCTCGCTTTTTAACGATCGGCGATTAGTGGCTGCAGCCACAGCCACCGGTACCACAACCGCCCTGACCGTGGTCATGGTCGTGATCGTGGTGATGGTCATGCTCACCGTGAACGTGGCCGTGAGCCAGCTCTTCTTCGGTTGCTGCACGGATGGCGATCACTTCAACGTTGAAGCTCAGGTTCTGACCGGCCAGCATGTGGTTACCGTCAACCACAACGTGCTCGTCTTCAACTTCGGTGATTTCAACCGGAACCGGGCCCTGATCGGTTTCCGCCATAAAGCGCATACCCACCTGCAGCTCGTCCACGCCCATAAAGACGTCTTTAGGAACGCGCTGAACCAGATTATCGTCATACTCGCCGTAGGCATCGTTAGAAGCGATTTTCACATCAAACTTATCGCCCACTTCACGATTTTCCAGCGCCTTCTCCAGGCCGGAAATCAGGGAGCCATGACCGTGCAGGTAGTCCAGCGGTGCACTCACCGGTGACTCATCAACCAACACACCATCTTCTGTACGTACCTGGTATGCCAGGCTGACCACAAGGTCTTTTGCTACTTTCATGATTTCTCCTAACCGTTGAGAGCGTTGAGCCCTTAGCTTCGCTGGCTATCATTACCAACGTTATGGACTCTAAGTGGCGTCAATTGTATCGAATTTCAATGCGGCTGTACGCTACAGCTTAAAAAAAGCTGGGCGGTAGCGCTAGTCGGGATGAAAAATACCGATCACCTGTTCCTTCTCGCGTACCTGTTCGCGGGCCTGTTTATCGGCTTCGCGCATCTGATGACCACACTTAACGCACTCAACCACATCAACATTATTCTCCCGCCACAGAGCAAGAGTGTCTTTAGCCTGACAGCTGGGGCAGGTTGCACCAGCGATAAAACGTTTACGCATAATGATCCCAGAAAAATGATGATTTAGTTCTGTCGTACGGACGCTCGCCGAGAAATCGCCCGCTACTCGTTGCCGTCCCAGCCGTCGAGCTGCCGTTTTTCCTGGCGCATCTCAGTCTGGAAGATATCCTCCAGCTCGCGCCGTGCCTCTTTCACCCTGGAGATATGCTGACTGTCGGTATGATTCGGCATCAGCTCACGCAGCATGCGCATATCCAGACGACGGAAGTGCTGCTGAGCGCGAAACGCCTGGTGCGGATGCATGCCTAGCGTCATCAGCGTCTTGCGGCCCAGCTCCAGCGCACTGCTGAAGGTTTCACGCGAGAACTGCATCACGCCGGCCTGCAGCAGCTCGTGGGCCTCTACTCGGCCACGGGCGCGGGCCAGAATTTGCAGATGCGGGAAATGCTGCTGGCACAGATGAACAATTTCCATCGAGTCTTCCGGACTGTTGCAGGTTATCACGATCGACTGCGCCGTTTCTGCACCCGCCGCCCGCAATAATTCAAGTTCAGTAGCATCGCCGTAATAAACTTTGTAGCCGTATTTGCGCATCAGGCTAACGGCACTGATATCACGCTCCAGCACGGTAATGCGCTTTTCGTTCGCCATCAGCAGGCGGCCAATAACCTGACCAAAACGCCCGAAGCCCACCACGATAACCTGCGGCTTATCATCTTCAACGAACGGTTTTTCCTGCGTGTCGTCCGCTTCGTTAAAGCGCCGGGCGAGAATACGATCCACTCCCTGCATCAGCAGCGGCGTGGTCATCATCGACAGCGTTACAGTCACCAGCAACAGCGGCATCTGATCGCCACTGAACAACTTTGCCGAAGCCGCAGCGGAGAACAGTACGAAGGCAAACTCTCCCCCCTGGCTCAGCACGCCGGCAAACTGCAAGCGCTCGGAGCTGCGCAGGCCGTAAACGCGGGCCAGCAGATAGAGAACCAGCGTCTTCACCGCCACCAGGGCGACGACGCCAACGAGGATCTCAACAATATGGGTATAGAGCACGCCGAGGTTGAGCGCCATGCCCACCGAAATAAAGAACAGCCCCAGCAGCAGGCCTTTAAACGGATCGATCGACACTTCCAGCTCGTGGCGATATTCGCTTTCTGCCAGCAGAATACCGGCGATAAAGGTGCCCAGCGCCATCGACAGCCCAAGCGCATCCATAAACAGTGCAGAGCCCAGCACCAGCAGCAGCGACGCGGCGGTAAACACCTCACGCACGCCGGAGGCGGCAATAAAACGCAGGATCGGGCGGAGCAAATAGCGCCCGCCAATCAGCATACCGGCAAACGCCAGCACCTTGATGCCCACTTTCATCCAGTCGGTATGGCCGCTGTCGTTACCGGCCAGCAGCGGTACCAGCGCCAGCGCCGGGATCACCGCCAGATCCTGGAACAGCAGAACCGAGAAGCCGAGCTGGCCGGATTCATTGCGATTCATGCCCTTATCGCGCATCAGCTGTAATGCCATTGCCGTAGACGACATCGCCAGCCCGATCCCGCCGATAGTGGCCGCCTGCCAGGAGAAATCGGTCAGATACAGCAGGCCACCCAGCACCGCGGCGCTGAGGATCACCTGCGCCGCACCGACGCCAAAAATCGAACGGCGCAGCTGCCACAGTTTCGAGGGATTCAGTTCCAGGCCGATGATAAACATCAGGAACACCACGCCCAGCTCGGAGAAGTGCAGGATCTCCTCCACGTCGCTGATAAAGCCTAAGCCCCACGGGCCAATGGCGATACCCGCCAGTAAATACCCCAGCACCGCGCCAATACCCAGGCGCGCCGCAATCGGCACCGCAATCACCGCGGCAAACAGGTACACCACGCCTGCGGTCAGGAGAGTTTCACCTTCCATTAAACACCTCCATAGGGCAGTGGATTTTCCAGCCAGTCATCGTAGGCGTTGGCATAGTTTTTCATGGTTTCAGCAGACTGGCGGCGCGCCCAGTAGACAATCATCGGCGTCAGCCAGTGCATCCGGCACATCTGCGCCGTCAGCTCAAACGGACGCATAATCTCAGACATCGGATAGCGATTCAGCCCTTCCTGATGATAGGCCGCCTCCGGCTCGCCGGTGGTGATCACACTGCGCCAGTATTTACCTTCCAGCACGTTACCGCCCGGTCCGCTGGCAAAGCCACGGGACAACACGCGATCCATCCACTCCTTCAGCAGCGCCGGGCAGCTGTAGGTATAGAGAGGATGCTGAAAAACAATGATTTGATGGTCACGCAGCAGCTGCTGCTCATGGTGAATATCAATAAAGAAATCGGGATAGTGCGCGTATAAGTCATGGACCGTCACGTGTTCCAGATTACGAGCCGGTTGCAGCAAAACACGATTAGCGATCGAATCTTGAGACTCCGGATGGGCATACAACAGCAGAACTTTAGGCGGCTGCGACATCATTCCCCTCCAAATCGTCGTCACGGCCGGGGATTTCCGCTACCATGCACGACGCAACGGAATACGTGATTCCGACAAACTGATTATGATGACTTAATTTAACATACTCTGAACTTACGGCGCTTATGATTGTATTCTCCTCGTTACAAATTCGTCGCGGTGTCCGCGTACTGCTGGATAACGCTACGGCGACTATCAATCCCGGTCAGAAAGTGGGCCTGGTCGGTAAAAACGGCTGCGGTAAATCCACGCTGCTGGCTCTGCTTAAAAACGAGATAAGCGCCGATGCCGGCAGCTTTAGCTACCCCGGTAGCTGGTCACTGGCGTGGGTCAACCAGGAAACGCCCGCGCTGGACGTTGCCGCTATTGAGTATGTTATCGACGGCGACCGTGAATTTCGTCAGCTTGAGTCTGAATTAGCACATGCCAACGACATTAACGACGGCCATGCCATCGCCACGCTGCACGGCAAGCTGGATGCGATTCAGGCATGGACAATACAGTCCCGCGCGGCCAGCCTTCTTAGCGGTTTGGGCTTTAGTCAGGAACAGCTCCAGCGCCCGGTCAGTGATTTTTCCGGCGGCTGGCGTATGCGTTTAAACCTCGCGCAGGCCCTGCTCTGCCGTTCCGATCTGCTGCTGCTTGATGAACCGACCAACCACCTCGATCTCGACGCGGTGATCTGGCTGGAACGCTGGCTGAAAAGCTACAGCGGCACGCTGATCTTGATCTCCCACGATCGCGACTTCCTCGATCCAGTGGTGGATAAGATCCTGCATATCGAACAGCAAACAATCTTCGAATACACCGGCAACTACAGCTCGTTCGAAATTCAGCGCGCCACCAAGCTGGCACAGCAGCAGTCGATGTTTGAGTACCAGCAGCAAAAAGTGGCCCATTTGCAAAGTTTCATTGACCGCTTTAAAGCGAAAGCGACCAAAGCCAAGCAGGCGCAAAGCCGTATCAAAATGCTGGAACGTATGGAGCTGATCGCCCCGGCGCACGTCGACAACCCGTTTACCTTCAGCTTCCGTGAGCCGGAAAGCCTGCCGAATCCACTGTTGAAAATGGAAAAAGTCAGCGCAGGCTACGGCGACAGAAAAATCCTGAACTCCATCAAGCTGAACCTGGTACCCGGATCGCGTATTGGCCTGCTGGGCCGTAACGGTGCCGGTAAATCCACGCTGATCAAGCTGCTGGCGGGCGAACTGGCCCCGCTACAGGGTGATATCGGTCTGGCGAAAGGCATCAAGCTCGGCTATTTCGCCCAGCATCAGCTTGAATTCTTACGCGCGGATGAATCCCCGCTACAGCACCTGGCGCGGCTGGCACCAAAGGTGCTGGAACAGCAGCTGCGTGATTATCTGGGCGGCTTCGGCTTCCAGGGGGATAAAGTCACCGAGGAGACGAAACGCTTCTCCGGCGGCGAGAAAGCCCGTCTGGTGCTGGCGCTGATCGTCTGGCAGCGCCCCAACCTGCTGCTGCTTGATGAACCCACTAACCACCTCGATCTGGATATGCGCCAGGCCTTAACCGAAGCGCTGATCGACTTTGAGGGTGCACTGGTGGTGGTTTCCCACGATCGTCACCTGCTGCGATCCACGACCGACGATCTCTATCTGGTGCACGACGGTAAAGTGGAAGCCTTTGATGGCGACCTGGAAGATTATCAGCAGTGGCTCAGCGACCTGCAAAAACAGGTAGCGGCAGAATCCGCCCCGAAAGTAGAAAGCGCCAACAGCGCACAGTCGCGTAAAGATCAAAAGCGCCGCGAGGCCGAACTGCGCACGCAGACCCAGCCGCTGCGCAAGCAGATTGAAAAGCTGGAAAAGCTGATGGAGAAGCACAACCTTCAGCTGGCGGATGCCGAAGCGAAGCTGTCAGACACGGCGATCTACGAGCAAAGCCGCAAGGCCGATCTCACCGCGGCACTGCAACAGCAGGCAGCGGCAAAATCCGCGCTGGAAGAGAGTGAAATGGAATGGCTGGACGCACAGGAACAGCTTGAAGCGATGCTAAACGCGGAATAATGCTCCATCAGGCAGAGGACGGTTTCAGCCGTCCCCTGCTCAGGCTGAACTGACACCTCGGATTCAGCCCGTATTGCCCTTCCAGCGTCGTTTAGACGCTCTCTCTACAGCGACATTATTCAGCACGATAAAACGGCTTATCCCCGAGGATCGTCGCGCGGTGCATAATGCGCCGCTGTGGAAGATAATCCGCATTCGCGTAGTGCTGAGTCACCCGATTATCCCAGATGGCCACATCCCCGACCTGCCAGCGCCAGCGCACCTGAAACTCCGGCTTGGTGATATGAGCAAACAGGAAACGCAGCAGCGCGTCGCTCTCTTTCTCCTTGATGCCGACAATACGCGTGGTGAAGCCTTCATTAACAAACAGCGCCTGCTTACCGCTGACCGGATGAGTCCGCACTACCGGATGCAGCAGCGGTGGATTCTTCGCGACCGCCTGCTGCCAGCGCTGGTGTTCCTCTTCGCTACCGCGATATTTGTACTCCTGGAACGATTTCTTAAAATCATGTTCCGCCAGCAGCCCGCTCAGCAACTGCTGTAGCGGCTCGGATAGCGCATCCCAGGCAGCGATCCCGCTGGCCCACAGCGTATCTCCGCCGGTTTCCGGCAGGTGCTTCGCGGCAAGAATGGCCCCGGCGGGCGGCGTCTCAATAAAGGTGACGTCGGTATGCCAGTTATCGTTATCCGGCGGATTATCGTCATGGGTATCCAGCACGATAATTTCCTCCACGCCGGGGGCATGAGGATAGACCGGGTGAATATGCAGGTCGCCGAAACGAGCCGCCAGCGCACGCTGCTGCTGTGGCGTGATCGGCTGATCGCGCAGGAACAGCACCTGATGGCGGATCAGCGCATGATAAAGCTGTTCAAACTGACCGTCGCTGAGCGGCAGGCGTAAATCCAGATTGCTAACCTGCGCACCAATGTAGGGCCCAAGCGGTTGAATAGTAATTCGTTCGTTCATGACTGTGCTCCGTGCCACGGGGTTAAACGACGCTGTAAGGCACGCAGCCCCAGCTCAAGTGCAAATGCAATCAGGGCAATCACCGCAATGCCTGCCAGCACCACGTCAGTGGCGAGGAACTCCCCCGCGGATTGCACCATAAAACCAAGGCCGCGCGTGGCCGCAATCAGCTCCGCTGCCACCAGGGTGGACCAGCCCACGCCCAGGCCAATACGTAAACCGGTGAGAATTTCCGGTAGCGCGCCGGGCAGGACGACATACCACAGCACCTGCCAACGGCTGGCTCCCAGCGAACGTGCGGCGCGCAGGCGCACCTGCTGAGCACTTTTCACACCTGCAAGCGCAGACATCGCCACCGGGGCGAAAATCGCCAGATAAATCAGTAAAATTTTCGAGGTTTCGCCAATGCCAAACCAGATCACCATCAGCGGCAGATAGGCCAGCGGCGGCACCGGGCGATAAAGCTCAATCAGCGGGTCCAGAATGCCGCGCACCGTCTCATTCAGCCCCATAAAAATGCCCACCGGCACGCCAATCACCACCGCCGCCAGCAGCGCAATCAGGATACGCGTCAGGCTGGCTCCCAGGTGCTGCCACAGAGTGGCATCCATAAATCCGGTCGGACCGGCGATGGTCAGCAGCTTTTGCAGTACCTGCTGCGGCGGCGGCAGGAACAGCGGCGTTACCAGCTGTAGCGCGGTCACCAGCCACCAGATAGCGATTAAAACCACCAGCGTAGCGCTACTCAACGTCAGCTGGCGCGACAGCGGCCAGCGAAAACGCCAGCGGCGCGGCGTGCTTTTTTCATTAATCAGTGAGCTCATACCAACACCTCGCGCTGATGGAATACCCGGCTAAGAACATACTCGCGGCGTTCAATAAACGCCGGGTCGGATTTAATTGACCGGCACGGTTCGCCGTTGGCATAGCGGCGGCCGAAATCCAGCGCAAGGCGTTCAACAATGCGGCCAGGGCCAGGCGATAACAGCACCAGCTCGCTGGCGAGGAATACCGCCTCTTCAATATCGTGAGTAATCAACAGGATTTGCTTGCCGCTGTCCCGCCAGAGCGTCAGCAGCAGCTCCTGCATCTGTTCGCGGGTGAAAGCATCCAGCGCGCCGAAAGGCTCATCCAGCAGCAGCAGGCGCGGATCGGCCGCCAGCGCGCGGGCAATGCCGACCCGCTGACGCATCCCGCCGGAAAGCTGCCAGATAAAGCGTCGCTCCGCGCCCGCCAGGCCCACTTTTTTCAGCATCTGGCGGGCAATTTCCCGCCGTTCATTTTTTTCGACCCCGGCCAGCTGCAGGCCGAAGGCAACGTTATCCAGCACGTTACGCCAGGGCAGCAGCCCTTCGTTTTGAAAGACCACACCGCGATCGGCACCCGGCCCGTTGACCGGCTTGCCGTCCAGCGTAATGCTGCCGTTCTCCGCCGGGATAAAACCGGCAATCAGGTTCAGCAGCGTCGTTTTGCCGCAGCCGGATGGCCCCAGCACCACCAGCAGTTCACCGCTGTCGATCGACAGATTAATATCCTGGAGCGCCAGCTGGTTTTGATAGCGAGCGCTGAGATGAGAGACGGACAGCATCGGCTTTACCTCGCTTATTGCGTCAGCGGTTTAACAAAACGATCGGTGACGAAACTGCTGTAGTCGCTGGCCACCTGCGGCACCTTGCCCTGCTCTTTCAGGAAGTTAGCGGTATCAACAATCGCCTTATTCACCGGGCCGTTCAGCTCCTGCACCTGCTGCTGTGCGGTAAGATAGGTATTCCCTTTGACCAACACCGGCACATCTTCGGTCGGTACGCCGCTCAGGCGCGACAGCTTGCTCAGGTTGTCATCCTGCTTCAGCCAGGCTTCCGGGTTATCGATATAGGCTTTTTGCGGGGCCAGCGCGCTGCGGGCAAAGGCGGTCACCACCTCAGGATGCTTCTCGGCGAAGTCCTTGCGTACCACCCAGACATCGAGAGTCGGTGAACCCCATTTCCCCACCTGCGAGGAATCGGTCAGCACGGTGCCGTCTTTTTCCAGCTGGTTTACCGCCGGTGACCAGACGTAGGCACCGTCGATATCTCCGCGCTGCCAGGCGGCAATAATCGCCGGGGGCTGCAGGTTAATGATCTGGACCTGGCCCGGCTTGATACCCCAGTGCTTCAGCGAGGCCAGCAGGCTGTAATGCGTGGTGGAGATAAACGGCACGGCGATGCGTTTACCAATCAGGTCTTTAGGATCTTTAATGTTCTTTTTCACCACCAGCGCTTCGGAGTTACCGAGCTGTGATGCCAGCAGGAAGACTTCAATCGGCACGCCCTGGCTGGCCGCAACGGCGAGCGGGCTGGAACCGAGGTTACCAATCTGCACATCACCAGAAGCCAGTGCCCTGACCACGCTGGCGCCGCTGTCGAATTTGCGCCAGTCCACTTTTGCCCCGCTCTCTTTAGCAAAGGTGTCGTCGGCCTGCGCGACTTTCGCCGGTTCGGCTGATGTCTGATAGGCGACGGTCACGTCCACCGCCTGTGCGTTAAGTGCTGCCAGCCCCAGTGCCGCTGCCAGAATTGAAACCGTAAATTTACCCGCCATAGCCCGCTCCAGTATTGTTGTTATCGGTGAACACCTCCTTTGTAACCGGGCGCGACTATCGCAATAAAGTAATTAAAAATTCTTTTTTATATCTAAGTGTACTTAGTAATTTTTACGCAAAAGTCTGCCGGAAAGCGCACAAAGCGCCGCGTTAAGCCATTACTGATTACACAGGGGTGGCATATGTCATGGCAGATGAAACATTTGCTTTCGTACTGGCTTTGCTGGAGGGCTGGCTGAGGGTCTGCCAGTGGCAGCCAGATTCTGACTGACGCGGTGGAGTACAAGGCTTGAGAAGTTAACGCCCTGGGCGTGCTGCACACGCCCAGGAATATCAGTGCCAGATGAGCAACACGCAGGCGGCGGTCAGCAGCCCCATGAACACGTTGAAAATCGTCCATGCACGGCGGCTGCGCAGAATGCGGCCAATCAGCGTGCCGAATCCCAGCCAGATCACCGCCGACGCGAAGTTCACGATTGCCAGCGCAATACTGATGGCGACGACGGAGCCGAGGTAACCCTTTCCGGCCAGACTGAAGCTGGCTACCGCACCCAGCACCATCAGCCAGGCTTTGGGGTTAATCAGTTGCAGCAGACCACCCTGCCAGAACGGCATCGGGGACGCCGGGCCGTCACCGGTCTCCAGCTTCTCATATTTCGCCGTGCCGATTTTCCATGCCAGCCACAGCAGATAAAGGCTACCGGCAATCTTCATAAACAGATGCAGGGAGGGATAGAGCAAAATTAACCCGCCGATACCAAACGCCACCATCAGCAGCATGATCTGCATACCGAGCATAATGCCAACCAGCAGGGCCAGCGATCGCCAGAAACCAAAGTTGGCACCGGAGGCGGTGAGTAACATATTATTAGGGCCAGGTGTGATGGCGGCGACCCAGAGAAAACCTAACATAGACAGAAACAGACTCAGTTCCATAGAACGGGTGCTCCCCACCCCTGAAGAAATAAACAACCCGAAGAAGCTAACAGCGAGTTATGGATACTACAAGCTCTGAACCACGGATTTTCAGTCACCTGGATGGCAAATCTTTCAGGCCTCTGCGCGGAGGCCGTAACCCTCATCTGCAAACCCTGCTACCCAGGCTGGTGCGACGTCGCATTACCCTGCAACCGCACTGGCAGCGCTTAACCCTGCCGGACAGCGATTTCGTCGATCTTGCCTGGAGTGAAGACCCGGCACAGGCGCGGCATAAACCTCGCGTGGTCCTGTTCCACGGTCTGGAAGGCAGCTTTAACAGCCCCTATGCGCACGGTCTGCTGCAGGCGTGGAAAGATCGCGGCTGGCTGGGCGTGGTGATGCATTTTCGCGGCTGTAGCGGTGAGCCGAATCGCCTGAACCGCATCTATCACTCCGGAGAGACCAGTGATGCCAGCTACTTCCTGCAGTGGCTGCGCGATGAGTGGGGCCAGGTGCCGACCGCCGCTGTCGGCGTCTCCCTCGGCGGTAATATGCTGGCCTGCCTGATGGGGCAACAGGGCGATAACTGCCTGCTGGATGCAGGCGTAGTCGTTTCCGCTCCGCTGATGCTGGAACCCTGTAGCCAGCGGCTGGAGCAGGGGTTTTCCCGTATCTACCAGCGCTATCTGCTCAATCTGCTCAAGCAGAACGCCACGCGCAAGCTGATGGCCTGGCCCGGCACGCTGCCCATAGAGCTGCCACAGCTGCGAGCACTGAAAAAGCTTCGCGCCTTTGATGATGCGATTACCGCCAGAGCCCACGGCTTTGCCGACGCGACCGACTACTATCGCCGCTGTAGCGGACTACCGCTGCTGCCCGGCATCAGCAAACCGCTGTTGATCATTCATGCACTGGACGATCCCTTTATGACCGCTGAGGTGATCCCCGATCCGGCCCTGCTGCCGCACAATATTGAGTATCAGCTGACCCGCTACGGTGGACACGTTGGTTTTGTAGGCGGAACGCTACGCCAGCCGCAAATGTGGCTGGAACAGCGTATACCGCAATGGCTTTCAACCTGGCTGGAACCCTGATGATTATTCCCTGGAAAGATCTCGACTCTGAAACGCTTGATAACCTGATTGAATCCTTTGTTCTGCGCGAGGGAACCGACTACGGTGAGCAGGAACGATCGCTGGAACAAAAAGTGAAAGACGTTCGCCGCCAGCTGGCCAGCGGAGACGCGGTGCTGGTGTGGTCGGAACTGCATGAAACCGTCAACATCATGCCGCGCGGGCAGTTTAACGGCTGAGGATAATTTTCCCGGTCGCCGCGCGGCGAGGATGACTTTGCACCGATAAACATGTTAGGAATGATCCGTCCGCCTATCTATCAGGGAGTTGTTTACCATGTCAGCCAAACACCCGGTTATCGCCGTCACCGGCTCCAGCGGTGCAGGAACGACCACCACCAGCGTTGCCTTCCGGAAAATATTCCAACAGCTTAACCTGAGGGCAGCGGAGGTCGAGGGAGACAGCTTCCATCGGTTCACCCGCCCGGAGATGGATATGGCCATCCGTAAAGCGCGCGATCTGGGTAAACACATCAGCTACTTTGGCCCGGAAGCCAACGACTTCGGACTACTGGAGCAAACCTTTATTGAGTATGGGCGTACAGGTAAAGGCAAATCACGCAAATACCTGCACACCTACGATGAAGCGGTGCCCTGGAATCAGGTGCCGGGGACCTTTACCCCATGGCAGCCGCTGCCTGAACCCACCGACGTGCTGTTCTATGAGGGCCTGCACGGCGGCGTACTCACCCCACAGAATAACGTGGCGGAAAACGTCGATCTGCTGGTTGGCGTCGTGCCTATCGTCAACCTTGAGTGGATACAGAAACTGGTGCGCGATACCAGCGAGCGCGGCCATTCGCGTGAAGCGGTGATGGATTCGGTGGTGCGTTCAATGGAAGATTACATTAACTACATCACGCCACAGTTCTCCCGCACCCACCTGAACTTCCAGCGCGTCCCGACCGTGGATACCTCCAACCCTTTCGCCGCCCGGGGCATCCCGTCACTGGACGAGAGTTTTGTGGTTATTCACTTCCAGGGGCTGGAAGATATCGATTTTCCCTATCTGCTTACCATGATTCAGGGCTCATTTATCTCCCATATTAAAACCCTGGTAGTGCCAGGCGGAAAAATGGGCCTGGCGATGGAACTGATTATGGGCCCACTGGTTAAACGGCTGATCGAAGGGAAAAAAATCAGCTGATCGGATAGTCATTGCGACTATGACATAAGCTGCTGATGGATAAAGCCAATATGCAGCTGTACGCCAATTGGCAGGACATCTTCATCAAGACGGAAGTGCGGATTATGCAGGCTCCAGCAGGTGCCTTTTTCCTCATTTCCCGAACCGATAAACAGGAAGCATCCGGGGATAACCTGCTGGTAAGCTGAAAAATCTTCACAGCCAAACATGGGATGCGGCATTATTTTCAACGCGTCGGCTCCCAGCGTATCCACCACATTTTTTGCGGCAAAACGACAGGCATCCGGGTGATTGAAGCCCAGCGTGTAACCCTTTGTCCATTCCAGCTTGTAGCTGGCCCCAACCGCCGCCGTCATGCCACCAAGCATCTGTTCCATCATTTTTGGGATTTCAATGCGGGTGTTTTCACTCAGCGTGCGCAGAGTTCCTCTGAGATGTGCCACATCCGGAATAACGTTGTAGCCCCCGTCGGCCAGAAAACTGGCAATACTGAGCACGGCACCCTCGTTAGGGTCAAGCCTGCGTGAAATGATTTGCTGCAGCTCCTGAACAACCCCGGCACCTAACACCACGGGATCGCACGCCGTATGCGGCAGAGCAGCATGCGAGCCTTTCCCCTGCAGAATCAGATCGAAATTATCACTGGCCGCGCTAAAAACACCTTCGGTGAAACTGACGGTACCGGTAGGAAAAGCCGGCATCACGTGCAGACCAAAAATCATCGAAACCCCATTAAGCACACCCAGAGAAACCAGTTCCTGTGCCCCACCCGGCGGCACCTCTTCTGCATGCTGAAAAATAAATCTCACGGTTCCGGCAATCTGTTGTTGCAGCTGGCACAGTACCCAGGCCGCTCCCATCAGCATGGCCGTATGCGCATCGTGACCACAGGCATGCATGACGCCCGCATTACGCGAGGTAAAAGGCTCCTGGTTCAGCTCATGGATCGGCAGCGCATCCATATCAGCACGTAGCGCTATGCATGGGCCGGGGCGCGCCCCTTTTAGCTCCGCCAGCACGCTGTTAGGTGTGGGACGGCTAAGGGTTAATGCACCCCATTGCTGAAGCTCGCTGGCGACGTAATCCGCAGTTTTTTGCTCATGAAAAGAGAGCTCGGCATGCTCATGAATATGTCGACGCCATTGCAGTACTCGTGGGGTGATATCTTTAATCAGTGACGCGGTTTGAGATTTCATAGTTACTCCTGTAACGGTGAAAAAGCAGCCAGAGCCGACTACCGGGCAGTGAAGCCAGTCACCCCATCCGTCACTCGTGTTCACCCGGCCAATGACCGGGCCAACAGCCGCAGAAAACGTATTTCATGGGTAGGGTGAATAGGGTGATAAAAACACAAATCAGTGCAAGATCTGTGGCGAACCGTGCCAAAACGGCCCTCGTACAGCAGGCTTAAAGATCCCTCTCAAGACAATAAAAACGACAGTCGCTCCTTTTCTCACTATGCTGAAGCGAGACAACATGACACAACACAAGACAGCCAGGTCAAGCT
Organism: Erwinia sp. S38; assembly: GCF_016624545.1. NCBI lineage: Bacteria > Pseudomonadati > Pseudomonadota > Gammaproteobacteria > Enterobacterales > Erwiniaceae > Erwinia > Erwinia sp. S38. The sequence goes on from NZ_JACVTS010000016.1 coordinate 46,834, forward strand.
GTGCTACAAACGGTGCTGTATTATTATTCTGGCATTGCAATGCATGGTGAAAACGGGACAACAGGATGAGCCAGACTCTTAACGGTATGGCCCGTTTGATTTTCCTATGGGAAGCGCCTGACAGGGAACTCCTTCCCTGTGTACCCGAAATATTTCAAAAAGCAGTTAACATTTCTGCAACCTGAGTGATAAAAGGGTATATTTAGGCACGATTACAATAAGAGGATAACAGCGAATGGTTCTCGGCAAACCGCAAACAGACCCAACCCTCGAATGGTTCCTGTCACATTGCCATATTCACAAATATCCATCCAAAAGCACCTTGATCCATCAGGGTGAAAAGGCAGAAACCCTCTACTACATCGTCAAAGGCGCAGTAGCGGTGCTGATCAAGGATGAAGAAGGCAAAGAAATGATTCTTTCCTACCTCAATCAGGGCGACTTTATTGGCGAACTGGGCCTTTTCGAAGAGGGCCAGGAGCGAAGTGCGTGGGTGCGCGCTAAAAGTGCCTGTGAAGTAGCTGAAATTTCCTATAAAAAATTCCGCCAGTTGATTCAGGTTAACCCTGACATTCTGATGCGTCTTTCTTCGCAGATGGCACGCCGTCTGCAGGTCACGTCTGAGAAAGTGGGTAACCTCGCCTTCCTTGACGTAACCGGTCGTATTGCACAAACCCTGCTTAATCTGGCCAAACAGCCGGATGCCATGACCCACCCGGATGGCATGCAGATCAAGATCACCCGCCAGGAAATCGGCCAGATCGTTGGCTGTTCTCGTGAAACCGTGGGGCGTATTTTGAAAATGCTGGAAGATCAAAACCTGATTTCCGCGCACGGTAAAACTATCGTGGTTTACGGTACGCGCTAAGCGGTTGTGGATCTGTGGCGCGACAGCCTGGTCGCGCCTTTTTTTTCTGTGGTATTGGGCATGTGGCGGAGAATCATCTATCACCCTGAAGTGAACTATGCACTGCGGCAAACGCTGGTGCTGTGCCTGCCGATAGCCGTTGGCTGGCTGTTGGGCGATCTTCGACAGGGTTTACTCTTCTCATTGGTTCCCGCCTGCTGTAACAACGCCGGTCTTGATACTCCCCATAAACGTTTTTTCAAGCGCCTGATTATCGGCGGCAGCCTGTTTGCCTTCTGTAGCTTTATGATCCTGTATGCCGGGGAACAGGGCGTACCGCTGCCGATCATCATGCTGGTGATGGCACTGATGCTGGGCGTCACTGCGGAAATCAGTCCACTACATGGCCGTCTGCTGCCCGCCTCGCTCATTGCCGCCATTTTTACCCTCAGCCTTGCCGGAAGAGTTCCCCTCTGGCAACCGCCGCTGCTCTATATTCTCGGTACCATCTGGTACGGGCTGTTTAACTGGCTGTGGTTCCGCCTGTGGAAAGAGCAGCCAATGCGTGAAACGCTTAGCCTGCTGTATCGCGAGCTGGCCGATTACTGCGAGGCGAAATATACGCTGCTGACCCGGCTGACCGACCCGCAGACGGCCCTCCCGCCGCTGCTGGCACGCCAGCAGAAAGCGGTGGATTTAATTAATACCTGCTATCAGCAGATGTATATGCTGGCCGCCAGCCAGGATAACCACTATCAGCGGCTAACGCGGGCCTTTCAGGTGGCACTGGATCTACAGGAACACATTTCCGTCAGCCTGCATCAGCCGGAAGAAGTGCAAAAGCTGGTGGAACAGAGCCACGCCGAAGCGGTGATCCGCTGGAATGCACAAACCATTGCCGCCCGGCTGCGAGTGCTGGCCGATGACATTCTCTATCATCGCTATCCTGAACGTTTCACCATGGATAAACCATTGCAGGCGCTGGAGAAAATCTCCCGGCAGAATAAAGACAATCCGGTGGGTAATTTCTGCTATTACCATTTCAGCCGCATCGCCCGTGTGCTCCGTACCCAGCGGCCGCTGTATCGACGCGATCTGATGGCGGATCGCCAGCGTCGGCTACCGCTGATCCCGGCGCTGAAGAGCTACCTGTCGTTGAAATCTCCGGGCCTGCGCAGCGCTGCACGCTATGGCGTGATGCTTGCCTTTGCCAGCTCGCTGGCGCTGTTTTTTAATCTGCCCAAGCCCTACTGGATACTGATGACGGTCATGTTCGTCAGCCTCAATGGCTACGGTGCCACTCGGGTGCGCATTCAGCACCGGGCAATGGGAACCCTGGCCGGCCTGGTCATTGCCGCCGTTATGCTGCGCCTGCACGCGCCAGAATCGGTGATGCTGCTGGTTATGCTAGCCCTGACGCTAATCGGTAATCTGTTTATCCGTAAATTCTACGGCTGGGCCACGATCGGCTTTACCATTACCACAGTATTCACGCTGCAACTGCTGTCGCTCAACGGTGTGCAGCTGCTGATACCGCGCCTGATGGATACGCTGATTGGCTGTCTGATTGCCTTTGGTGGGATGATCTGGCTGTGGCCGCAGTGGCAGAGCGGGCTGTTAAGGCAGAATGCCCACGATGCGCTGGAAGCCTATCAGGAAGCGCTGCAGCTTTTGCTGGGACAGGAACAGGAACCGGCAAAACTGGCCTGGCAGAGGATGCGGGTCAATCAGGCCCACAACGCGCTGTTTAACTCGCTGCATCAGGCGATGCAGGAACCAAACTTTAATGCCAGCTATCTGAAGGATATGCAGCTGTGGGTGACCCACAGCCAGTTTATTGTCGAACACATTAATGCCATGACGATTCTGGCTCGCGAGCACACCATGCTCACGGAATCACTGGCACAGCGCTATTTGCAGTCGTGCGAAATCGCACTGCAGCGCTGCCAGCAGCGCCTGGAATATGACGGCCCCAGCTCAGACAGCAACGTACTGGAAGCGCCGGAAGATTTTCATCAGGGTCCGGTGACCATCCTGGAACGGCACGTGAAGCGTATTCTCGGCCACCTCAGCACCATGCACACTATCTCGTCGCTGACCTGGAGCCAGCGCCCGCATCAGGGGCGCTGGCTGTCCCGGCGTTTACGCAAGTCGCCCTAGCCTAAAACTTTTTCTACCGCTGCCGCAAAGCGCTTCATCCCTTCGGTAATATCCGCAGGATCGATAACCAGCGATGGTGCAAAGCGCATCACGTCCGTACCGGCTACCAACACCATCACCCCTTCAGCCGCTGCGGCATTCAGGATGTCGCGCGCTTTACCGGCATGCTGCGGTTTCAGCGCGGCACCGATCAGCAGCCCCATTCCACGGATTTCGCTGAACAGATCCAGTTTGGCATCCAGCGCTTGCAGAGCATCAACAAACAGCTGACGCCGCTGCGCCACGCCGTCCAGCACCTCTGGGGTATTGATAATATCCAGCGCCGCTTCCGCTACCGCACAGGCCAGCGGGTTACCGCCGTAGGTGGTGCCGTGTACGCCAGGAGCCATCACCGATGCGATCTCGTTGGTGGTCAGCATCGCACTCACCGGGAAGCCGCCGCCCAGCGCTTTCGCCGTGGTGACGATATCCGGCTTCACGCCGTAATGTTCATAGGCAAACAGCTTGCCGCTGCGGCCCATTCCACTCTGTACTTCATCCAGTACCAGCAGCGCATTATGCTCATCACACAGCTGACGCAGCCCCTGCATAAATTCCTGAGTCGCAGGCGTTACGCCGCCTTCGCCCTGGATAGGCTCCACCACGATGGCGCAGGTGTGATCGTCGATAACCGCTTTGACCGCCGCCAGGTCGTTAAACGGCACATGGACGATATCGGCAGGCTTCGGCCCAAAGCCGTCGGAGTACTTCGGCTGTCCACCGACGGAAACCGTAAACAGCGTACGGCCATGGAAGGCGTTATGGAAAGCGATGATCTTGCTTTTAAACGGGCTGTGGCGCTGGGTAGCGTAATAGCGCGCCAGCTTGAATGCCGCTTCGTTGGCTTCCGCACCGGAGTTAGCAAAGAACACGCGCTCGGCGAAGGTAGCAGCAATCAGCTTGCTGGCCAGGCGCAGGGCAGGTTCGTTGGTGAAGACATTGCTGGTATGCCACAGGGTTTCACCCTGGGTTTTCAGCGCTTCAACCAGTGCCGGATGGCAGTGACCGAGCGCCGTTACCGCAATACCGCCGGAGAAATCGACGTACTCTTTCCCTTCCTGATCCCAGATGCGGCTCCCTTTTCCTTTTACCGGAACGAACTGCGCTGGTGCATAAACAGGCAAAATCACTTCATCGAATGTTGCCCGCGTTACCGCTAATTTTTCCGCTGCCATCAACCACCTCGCCGTTTAATCTTTGCATTAATGTGAAAATATAGTCATGAAATATGCATAAAAAATCAAAAAAAGGCAAACACTAACTCAGTAGCGCAGGAAATTTTCCAGCAGCTGATGCCCCTGCTCGCTCAGGATACTTTCCGGGTGGAACTGCACGCCTTCCAGCGGCAGCGTGCGGTGGCGAAATCCCATAATCTCATCCGGCTGGCCGTCGCGCAGCGTCCAGGCCGTCAGCTCAAATTCATCCGGCAGCGTCCCGGTCTCTACAATCAGTGAATGATAGCGGGTGACGGTCAGCGGATGATTCAGCCCGGCAAAAACGCCGCCGTCGTTATGCTCAATGGCCGACGTTTTACCGTGCATAACCTGGCGAGCACGAACCACTTTGGCGCCGAACGCCTGGGCGATTGCCTGATGCCCCAGGCAAACACCAAGCACGGGCACCTGACCGGCGAAATGGCTGATCGCGGCCAGTGAGATACCCGCTTCGTTGGGCGTACACGGACCGGGGGAGATCACCAGATGTTGAGGGGCCAGAGCGGCAATTTCAGCCAGCGTAATATCGTCGTTACGGCGAACGATGACCTCGGTGCCCAGTTCAGAAAAATACTGGTAGAGGTTCCAGGTGAAGGAGTCGTAATTGTCGATAAGCAGCAGCATGGCGAATTCCGGTAAACGATTTACGCCGCTATTTTACGGATTTTACGCCGTTTCGCTTCTCTCTTTACGGTAGAGAAGATGAGGCAAAAACCTGAACCAGCCCCGCAGACCGATTCAGGCACAGTGCATAAGCTTACGGCAGAACTTTGGCGGAGAGGATCACCACCGGAGTCACCGGCACATTCTGGTAAGGACCAACATTCTGGGTTGGCACCTGGGCAATCTTATCAGCCACATCCATACCTTTAACCACTTTACCGAACACCGCGTAACCAAAGTCCCGCTGGCCGTGATCAAGGAAGGCGTTATCCGCCACGTTAATAAAGAACTGACTGGTTGCGCTGTCTTTTTCTGCTGTACGCGCCATAGAAATGGTACCGCGTTTGTTCAGCAGGCCGTTATCCGCTTCATTTTTGATCGGAGCGTTAGGCTGCTTCTGCTGCATGTCAGTGGTGAAGCCACCGCCCTGCAGCATAAAGCCCGGGATCACACGATGGAATGTGGTGTTGTTGTAAAAGCCGCTGTTGACGTAATCAACAAAGTTTTTTACCGAAACAGGGGCTTTCTGATTATTCAATTCCAGCTCAATGCTACCTGCTGAAGTGGTCAGCAGTACATGTGTATCCCCTTTCGCGGCGAATGCAGAAGCAGAGATCGATGACAGTGCGAGAACTGCCGCCACCGCGGTCAAAGTACGTTTCAACATGAAATATTCCTTACTGAGGGCAATAAGCCATAAATACAACGCTGATTGTAAATAGGCACTTACCAACGCGCCAGCGTTTTACCTTTATTTACTCAGGAAGACATTGCTGTAAAAGTAAATGACCAATGAATAAATGTGACAAAAATCACACTAACAGTGAAATTCGATAATTATTATTTCATTAAATATTCATGCAGATCACGAATATGGTTAAACTCCTACGGCATATCTCAGGTACCTCGCCTGAGAAACTTCCTTCCAGACAGGTTTCCACTATGACAAATCGCGATCGAATCGGACTTACCTGGATCAGCTTCTTCTCTTATGCGTTGACCGGTGCAGTGGTTATCGTTACCGGTATGGTACTGGAGAATATAGCAGAGTACTTCCAGCTTCCCGTGGCTCAGATGAGCAACACCTTTACATTTCTTAACGCCGGGATACTGCTGGCCGTATTCCTTAACGCCTGGCTGATGGAAATCGTGCCGCTGAAGCGTCAGCTGATTTTTGGCTTCGTGCTGATGGTTCTGGCGATACTGGGGCTGATGACCAGCCACAGCCTGAGCGTCTTCTCGCTCTGCATGTTCGTGCTGGGCGTGGTGAGCGGTATTACCATGTCGATCGGTACCTTCCTGATCACCCATCTTTATGAAGGACGCCAGCGCGGTTCGCGCCTGCTGTTTACCGACTCCTTCTTCAGCATGGCCGGTACTATCTTCCCGATTATCGCTGCCGCTCTGCTGGCGCGTGCGTTACCGTGGTACTGGGTTTACGTGTGCATCGGCGTGATCTACGTGGCGATCTTTGTTCTGGCGCTGTGCTTTGAATTCCCGGTACTGGGCAAGAAAGCCACCAGCGGCGAGCCGGTCAAAAAGGAAAAATGGGGCGTGGGCGTTGGCTTCCTGGCAGTGGCCGCTCTGTGCTATATCCTCGGCCAGCTGGGCTTTATCGGCTGGGTTCCTCAGTATGCGACCAAAAGCATGGGCATGGATATTGGCCAGGCCGGTAGTCTGGTGGGCAACTTCTGGACCGCCTATATGGTTGGTATGTGGGCGTTCAGCGCCATCCTGCGCTTCTTCGATCCACAGCGTATCGTCACCCTGCTGGCCCTGCTGGCTACCGCGCTGATGTACTGGTTCATCACCACCACCGACGCCTCAATGCTGAAGTGGATCATGCTGAGCCTGGGCTTCTTCTCCAGCGCTATCTACACCACCATCATCACCCTGGGCTCGCTGCAGACCAAAGCGTCTTCACCAAAACTGGTGAACTTTATTCTGACCTGCGGCACCGTGGGCACCATGCTGACCTTCGTGGTGACCGGCCCTATCGTGGAAAAAGGCGGTGCTCACGCCGCGCTGGCAACGGCTAACGGCCTGTACGCGGTGGTGTTTGTGATGTGCCTGCTGCTGGGCTTCGTCAGCAAGCACAAGCTGCATGGCCATATGAACTCGCATTAATTCGCGACCGTTAATGCAGCTAAAAAGCCGGTGCCTGTGCACCGGCTTTTTTTATATGTCATTCCGGTAAATCATCCGTTAACCCCCCTCAATACCCGACCGACTTTCCTCTCACGTTAAAAATCATAAAAGCTATGATTTCATAATGTTATGTAGCTAACATTTTTTCTGCCGCCTACCCACTAATGGGTATTTGCCGGGGGGGATTGATACACATCAATAACCTCGATATCCGAGAGGTTATCGTACGATCAGAATCTTATTAATGAGGCAAAGCATGAGTATCAAACTCGCCATCATTGGCAACGGTATGGTCGGCCACCGCCTGATCGAAGAACTGGTGGAAAAGTCACAGCCCGGACAGTTTGAGATCACTGTCTTTTGCGAAGAACCTCGCGTGGCCTACGACAGGGTCCACCTTTCCGCTTACTTCTCTCACCACACCGCTGAAGAGCTGTCGCTGGTGCGGGAAGGTTATTACCAGAAACACGGCATCAATATCCTGATTGGTGAGCGCGCTATCCTGATTAACCGCGAAGAGAAAGTCATTCACGCCAACAGCGGCCGCCTGGTGCCCTATGACAAGCTGGTGCTGGCTACCGGTTCACGCCCGTGGGTGCCACCGATCCCCGGTGCGGAAGGTGCAGACTGTTTCGTTTACCGCACGATTGAAGATCTGAACGGCATTGAAGCCTGTGCCCGCCGCAGCAAACGCGGTGCGGTCGTCGGCGGCGGTCTGCTGGGCCTGGAAGCCGCTGGCGCACTGAAAAACCTCGGTATTGAAACCCACGTTATCGAATTTGCCCCGGTACTGATGGCCGAACAGCTCGACCGTATGGGCGGCGAGCAGCTAAGGCGTATAATCGAGAGCATCGGCGTGCAGGTGCATACCGGGAAAAATACCCGGCAGATTGTGCACCATGCTCCGAGAGGTAAAACCCTGCAGTTTGCCGATGACAGCCAGCTTGAGGTCGATTTTATCGTCTTCTCCACCGGCATCCGCCCGCAGGATGCGCTGGCGAAACAGTGCAATCTGGCCACCGGTACGCGCGGTGGCGTGGTGATTAACGACAGCTGCCAGACCAGCGATGCGGATATCTATGCCATCGGTGAGTGTGCGTCATGGCGTGAGCATGTCTATGGTCTGGTCGCACCGGGCTATAAAATGGCGCAAATCGCCGCCGACCATCTGTTAGGCGGCAGCAGCCACTTCGAAGGCGCGGACATGAGCGCCAAGCTCAAGCTGCTGGGCGTGGACGTGGGCGGTATCGGCGATGCCCACGGGCGGACGCCCGGCGCACGCAGCTACGTTTATCTCGATGAGAGTAAAGAAGTCTATAAACGCCTGATCGTCAGCGCGGATAACAAAACGCTGCTGGGCGCGGTGCTGGTAGGCGACACCAGCGACTATGGCAACCTGCTGCAGCTGGCGCTGAATGCGATCGAACTGCCGGCCAATCCGGATGGACTGATTCTGCCTGAACACGCCGGAGCAAAACCGTCGATTGGCGTTGAATCGCTACCGGACAGCGCGCAGATCTGCTCCTGCTTTGACGTCACCAAAGGCACAATCGTGCAGGCGGTACAAAACGGCTGTCACAGCGTTGCCGCGCTGAAAGCGGAAACCAAAGCCGGGACCGGCTGTGGTGGCTGTATCCCGCTGATCACTCAGGTGCTGAATGCGGAACTGAGCCGCCAGGGCATCGAGGTAAACCATCATCTGTGCGAACACTTCCCGTGGTCACGCCAGGAGCTGTATCACCTGATCCACGTCAATAACATCCGGTCGTTTAATCAGCTGATTAACAAATATGGCAAAGGCTACGGCTGTGAAGTGTGTAAGCCAACGGTGGGATCGCTGCTGGCATCCTGCTGGAATGAATATGTGCTGAAGCCGGAACATACGCCATTGCAGGACAGTAACGACCTGTTCCTCGGTAATATTCAGAAGGACGGCACCTACTCGATTATCCCTCGCTCGGCGGGCGGTGAGATCACGCCAGAGGGTCTGATGGCGATCGGCAACGTTGCCCGTCAGTACAACCTGTACACCAAAATCACCGGTTCACAGCGTATTGGCCTGTTTGGCGCACAGCAGGACGATCTGCCGGTCATCTGGGAGCAGCTGATTGCCGCCGGGTTTGAAACCGGTCACGCCTACGCCAAAGCGCTACGCATGGCGAAAACCTGCGTGGGCAGCACCTGGTGTCGTTTCGGCGTCGGCGACAGTGTCGGCTTCGGCGTCGAGTTGGAAAATCACTACAAAGGCATCCGTACGCCGCACAAGATGAAATTCGGCGTTTCCGGCTGTACCCGCGAGTGTGCCGAAGCACAGGGTAAAGACGTGGGAATTATCGCCACCGAAAAAGGCTGGAACCTTTACGTCTGTGGTAACGGCGGCATGAAGCCTCGCCATGCCGAGCTGCTGGCTGCCGATCTCGACCGCGATACGCTGATGCACTATCTGGACCGCTTTATGATGTTCTATATCCGCACCGCCGATAAGCTTCAACGCACTTCGGTGTGGCTGGATAATCTGGAAGGCGGTATCGACTATCTGCGGCAGGTGGTGATTCACGACAAACTGGGTATCAACGCGCAGCTGGAAGAAGAAATCAATCGTCTGCGCGCGCAGGTGGTTTGCGAGTGGACTGAAACGGTTAATGATGCGCAGCAGCGCGCTCGCTTTGCCCACTTTGTTAACAGCAGCGCACGCGATCCGCTGGTGCAGATGGTGCCGGAACGCGAGCAGCATCGTCCTGCTCGGGTGCAGGAACGCATTGAGATTATCCAACTGGAGGAAAATGTATGAGCCAGTGGCAGGAGATTTGCCCGTTGACCAGTATTCTGCCCGCAACCGGCGTTTGCGCGCTGGTTGGTAGCCAGCAGATTGCCATTTTCCGCCCGGGTGAAGATGAGCAGGTGTTCGCGTTAAGCAATATCGACCCGTTTGCCCACGCCAGCGTGCTGTCGCGCGGTATCATCGCCGAGCACCAGCAGGAGCTGTGGGTGGCCAGTCCGCTGAAAAAACAGCGTTTCCGCCTGCGCGATGGCCTGTGCATGGAAGATGAAGGCCACTCAGTTCCGAGCTATCCGGCTCGGATCAGTCACGGAATGATTGAGATAAACCTTGCGGCGGAAACCTCCGCCGCCTGACACATCCCTTACCGGCCGCACGCACCTTCGCATGCGGCCATCCTGCCGTTTTCTTTTGTGAGTCTTTATGGATTTTCTTCCTCTGTTCTGTCAGCTGCGTGATAAACCCTGCCTGCTGGTTGGCGGTGGCGACGTCGCCGAGCGTAAAGCCCATCTGCTGCTGGCGAGCGGTGCCCGCCTGCGCGTCTGCGCCCGTGAGTTTTCACCGCAGTTCCAGCTCTGGCAGCAGGCGGGTAAAGCCACGCTGATTACCAATCCGTTTAGCCCGTCGCTGCTGGATGACTGCTGGCTGGTGATTGCCGCCACCGACGATGAGGCGCTGAACCAGCGGGTCAGCCAGAGTGCCGACGCGCGGCGGATGTTCTGCAACGTAGTCGATGCGCCGCAGAGCGCCAGCTGCATTATGCCGTCGATTATCGATCGGTCTCCGCTGATGATCGCCGTCTCTTCCGGCGGGAATGCACCGGTCATGGCCCGGATGCTGCGTGAAAAGCTGGAAGCCCTGCTGCCGCTGCATCTTGGCAGGCTTGCAGCGTGGGGCGGTGCTCAGCGGCAGCGGGTTAAACAGCAGTTCAGCAGCGGGCAGCGCCGCCGCTTCTGGGAAAAACTGTTTAACCATCAGCGGCTGGCGCAGTCGCTGGCCAACGGCGACAGCCAGCAGGTAGAGCGGCTGAGCGAACAGTTATTTACCGAACCGCTGGAGCAGCGGGGCGAAGTGGTGCTGGTCGGCGCCGGTCCGGGTGATGCCGGGCTGCTAACCCTGAAAGGACTGCAACAGATCCAGCAGGCCGACGTGGTGGTTTACGATCGGCTGGTGTCCGATGAGGTGCTAGCCCTGGCGCGGCGCGATGCTGAGCGCATCTTTGTCGGTAAACGCGCGGGGCACCACTGCGTTCCCCAGCACGAAATCAACCAGATCCTGCTCCAGCAGGCGCAAAGCGGCAAACGGGTGGTTCGTCTCAAAGGCGGCGATCCGTTTATCTTCGGCCGCGGTGCGGAAGAGCTGGAGGCCCTACAGGGGGCCGATATCCCCTTCTCCGTGGTGCCAGGTATCACTGCCGCATCGGGCTGTTCGGCCTACAGCGGCATTCCGCTGACCCACCGTGACTACGCACAGAGCGTACGGCTGGTCACCGGCCACCTGCAGCAAAACGGCGAGCTGGAGTGGCAGCATCTGGCCGCAGAGCGGCAAACCCTGGTATTTTATATGGGGCTGACCCAGGCGGCAGAAATTCGTCAGCAGCTAATCAAACACGGCATGTCACCGGAGATGCCGGTCGCACTGGTAGAAAACGGCACGTCAACGCGACAGCGTGTGGTCACGGGTTCACTGGCTGAGCTGGCTGAACTGGCTGAAGAAGTGGAAAGCCCGGCGCTGATTATTATTGGAGAGGTGGTGGCGCTGCGCGAGCAGCTGAACTGGTTTTGACAAACAAAAACGGGTGGCCTGAAGCCACCCGTTTTTATATTCAGGATTACGGCTGGGCGACGAAACCGACGGCAGCGTAAACCTTTTTCAGGGTTTCCTGCGCACGGGCACGGGCTTTCGCCGCACCGTCACGCATAATCTGATCGAGGAAGGCTTCATCGTTGCGATAACGATGATAGCGCTCCTGCAGCTCGCTCAGCATACCGGATACCGCATCCGCCACGGCCCCTTTCAGGTGACCATACATCTGACCGTCGAACTCTTTTTCCAGATCGGAGACGGACTTACCGGTTACGCCCGCCAGAATATCCAGCAGGTTAGAGACACCCGGTTTGTTTTTCACATCGTAACGTACGACAGGTGGCTCATCGCCATCGGTCATCGCACGCTTAATTTTTTTCACCACCGACTTCGGATCTTCCAGCAGGCCGACGACGTTATTACGGTTATCATCAGATTTGGACATTTTCTTGGTCGGTTCCAGCAGCGACATCACGCGCGCACCTGATTTCGGAATAAACGGCTCAGGAACCTTGAAGATATCACCGTAGATGGCGTTAAAGCGTGCGGCAACGTCACGGCTCAGCTCCAGATGCTGCTTCTGATCTTCACCCACCGGCACCTGGTTGGTCTGATACAGCAGAATATCTGCCGCCATCAGCACCGGATAATCAAACAGCCCGGCGTTAATGTTCTCTTCATAGCGCGCGGACTTGTCCTTGAACTGGGTCATACGGCTCAGTTCACCGAAGTAGGTGTAACAGTTAAGAATCCAGCCCAGCTGAGTGTGCTCCGGCACGTGCGACTGCACAAAGATAGTGCTTTTCTGCGGGTCGATCCCACAGGCAAGGTATAGCGCCAGCGTATCCAGCGTTGCCTTACGCAGCGCGACGGGGTCCTGGCGTACAGTGATCGCGTGCAGGTCAACGATGCAGTAAACACAGTGATAGTCATCCTGCATCTGTACCCACTGACGCAGCGCTCCCATATAGTTACCGATGGTCAGTTCACCTGAAGGCTGTGCGCCGCTAAATACAATGGGTTTACTCATGTTTCCGTCCTGATAATTACAGCCCTAACGCGGGCATTAAATCGTTAAAGTGATCGAGCGTGATGTCAGGCTGACTGGTGGCTACGGGCTCACCGTAGTTGTAGCCGTAATTCATGCCGATACAGGGACATCCTGCCGCCTGTGCCGCCAGAATATCATTGCGGGAGTCCCCTACAAACAGCAACTCACCGGGTAGCAGACCAAATTTTCCCAATACCATAAACAGCGGCGCAGGATGCGGTTTTTTGGCGGCGACGTCATCTCCGCCGATAACCAGCGAGAAGTAGTCCGCTATACCTAAAGACTGCAACAGCGGTGCGACAAACGGCGTCGGTTTATTCGTGACGATCGCCATTGGCAGATTCTGTGCCGCCAGCTTTGCCAGCGTCTCCTGCACATGGGGATAGAGCAGGCTACCGCTTTCTACGGTGTCGGCATAATGCTTATCAAACAGAATACGCGCTTCACGCAGCGCCTCTTCACGCGGGGCGTGGCCCTGCGCCCAGTTCAGGGCGCGCTCGATAAGAATGTCTGCACCGTTACCAATCCAGGTCGCAACACGCTCAACGCCTGCCGCAGGAAGCTGCAGCTCGGTTAAGGCTGCATCAACCGCGCTCGCCAGCCCAGGTGCGCTGTCCACCAGCGTACCGTCGAGATCGAATGCCAGTGCGCGAATATCAGTGAAATGAGCCATGGCGGGATTTGTCCAGTTCAGTGCGCATATCGTCGATCACTTTCTTGTAATCGGGATGACCAAAAATTGCTGAACCGGCCACAAACATATCGGCACCGGCCGCTGCAATTTCGCCAATGTTATCGACCTTCACGCCACCATCGACTTCAAGGCGGATATCGTAGCCGCTGTCGTCAATCAGCTTACGAACCTCACGCAGCTTGTTCAACGTGCCGGGAATAAACGACTGGCCGCCGAAGCCTGGATTTACCGACATCAGCAGAATAATGTCCAGTTTATCCATCACGTACTCAAGAATGCTGAGTGGCGTAGCCGGATTCAGCACCAGGCCCGCTTTACAGCCGTGCTCTTTGATAAGCTGCAGCGTGCGATCGACGTGTTCAGAGGCTTCAGGGTGGAAGGTGATGTAGTTAGCGCCCGCTTTGGCAAAATCAGGGATCAGACGATCGACCGGCTTAGCCATCAGATGCACATCGATTGGCGCAGTAATGCCATAATCGCGCAGGGCTTTTAAGACCATCGGTCCCATCGTCAGGTTGGGAACGTAATGATTATCCATCACATCGAAATGTATCACATCACCACCGGCAGCCAGCGCCTTCGCCGTATCTTCACCCAGGCGGGCAAAATCTGCTGCAAGGATTGATGGGGCGATTAAAAACTGTTTCATCCGTTTCTCCCAGGCTAAACCCCTGATAGCCGTGGCGGCAGCCGATGCGACTGCCGCCCGGGCCAAAGGGTCAGATCATTGTTGTTCACCGGCCAGCATAGAGCGCCAGTAATTCACTCACTTTACTCCGCGTGTTGCCACTGCGGCTAATCGAGCGGCGTACCTCAATCTCATGCAGTACCGCTCCCTGATACCAGTTCCGCGTGAGCGGCGTATCATGGTTAGAAATCAGCACCGTAATACTACTGTCCTGTGACAGCGTAGAAGCCAGCTCGGCAAGATGCTGCTGTTCGCGCAGGCTGAAGCTGTTCGTGTGATAAGCCGTAAACTTAGCGGTAGCCGAAAGAGGGGCATACGGCGGATCGCAATAAACTACCGAGCCCGTCTTCGCCTTAGCCAGGGTAACATCATAAGATTCACAAACAAAGGTGGCATTCTGCGCACGTTCGGCAAACCAGAACAGCTCGGCTTCAGGGAAATAAGGTTTACGATAGCTGCCAAACGGCACGTTGAATTCGCCGCGCAGGTTATACCGACACAGGCCGTTGTAGCAGTGACGATTAAGATACAGAAACAGCATCGCCCGGCGATACGGGTCCTGGCTGAGGTTGAACTCCTGCCGCCTGGCGTAGTAGACGACTGAGTCATTCGACTCAATTGTAAACAGCTTACGCACATCCTCAACAAAAGCCTGGGGACGTTCCTTGACAATATTGTACAGGTTGATCAGGTCGCTATTGATATCAGCAAGGATATAGCTTGGATAGTGGGTGTTAAGGAATACCGATCCGGCACCGACAAACGGCTCGATCAGGCAATCACCTTCTGGCAGATGGCGTCTAATATCGTCAAGTAATGGATACTTGCCGCCTGCCCACTTAAGAAAAGCGCGATTCTTTTTCATGCCGTCGTTAATTTTTTACTCATCAGGCTGTGGCTACACCGACAGCATATCTGCGCTTTAAAAGGTCTGCGTGTCGTCACACACTCACACTTCATGAATAGCCGGGTTACCCCGGCACGGGATTAATTTCCTGCTTCTTTTTTAACCTGGCTCACCGGTTTTACCCAGGGATTCTGAGCTCGTACTTCAGCAGGCAGTGATGCCACTGCGCGTTTCGCATCAGCGGTCGTATTATAGGAGCCACTAACCAGGACATACCAGGGTTGCCCGTTACGCGTTGTCTGATACACGTGATAGCCGCTCAGGTTCTGTTTTCTTGCCCATGCGTTTAACGTGTCAGATCGCGAGGCACTGCTCAGCTGTAACGTGTAGTTACCACCGGGTTTAGCCGCACTGGAAACGCTGGTCGGTGTTTGAGCTCGCGGTGCAGCACTATGGCTGGCGGTCGCGGAAGGCTTACTTTCCTTAACTACCGGCTTAGCCGCTGAAGGTTTGCTGTGTACGGCAGCAGGTTTATTCTGCGGCACGGCGTTTTGATGCGGAACATTGGCAGTTTTGGTCGCAGCAGGTTTGCTGCCGGAACCCCCAACAGTAGCCTGCCCGGTAGGTAACGAAGACGAACCGATCCCGGCCTGAGAAGCCGCATCAACTTGCCCCTGCTGATTGTTCAGGGCGTTGTTAAGGTCACCAGGCAGCTCAACGCGCTGTTGATTCTGTGGTGTCTGCAACGGTGCAGCTTCAGTCGGCGTCGATGAAATTTGCGGAGCGCTAAGTTCCTGTGGGGACGACGTTTGACCAGCGGCGTTCGGCTGGCTTTCAGAAGACGGCTGCCCAGCGGTCTGCCCGCTCATGGAAGACGTGCCGGAAAGATCGATATTCTTTTCACCGCCGGAGCTCCCACCAGAAGCAGGCTGGTTAGCCGTCTGGCCACCCGGCGCATCCGGGGTTTTCAACGCTGAACCAATACCCAGCACCAGGAGCAGCAGCACCAGAATACCCACGCCCATCATCATATGCTGACGTGAAACCGGGACTTTCGGTAGTGAAGACGTTTTGCGCGACCGCGGTGGTCGGCGGTCGCTGGTGTCAGGTTTCAACTCGTCTTCCGGTTTAAACTCGTCCATTTAGCCTCCTCCCATAGAGCGGTTACGCCGTTCACATCCTTTGAAAGGCGATAACTTCAGAATAGCAGCCATCAGGCCGATCTGATAATAACATTAAGAGTCAAGGCTTTTGGCAATCCTGAATGGATGCCAGCACCATATCATGCGGTACTCCGCTGCGCACTTCGGCTTTACCGATAGCGAGAGGCAACACCAGACGTAGTTTACCTGCCAACACTTTCTTATCACGCATCATATGTGGCAAATAGTCTTCAGCAGCCATACTTTCAGGGCCATTGACCGGCAATCCGGCGCGCTGTAACAGTGCGATAATACGGTCGGTATCCGCCGGGTCGAACTGCCCAAGACGTTCGGCATTTCGTGCCGCCATCACCATTCCGGCAGAGACTGCTTCACCGTGCAACCAATTACCATAGCCCATATGCGCTTCAATCGCGTGACCGTAGGTGTGGCCTAAATTCAGCAACGCCCGCAGCCCGTGTTCATGCTCATCGGCGGCGACCACTTCGGCTTTCAGCTCACAACAGCGGCGAATACAGTACGCCATTGCGCTGCCATCCAGAGCCAGTAGCGCATCCAGATTCTCTTCAAGCCAGCTGAAGAATTCGCCGTCAAGAATGATGCCATATTTGATCACTTCCGCCAGCCCGGAAGAGAGCTCACGTGACGGTAGCGTCTTCAGACAATCCAGATCAACCACCACTGCAGCGGGCTGATAAAACGCCCCAATCATATTCTTGCCCAGTGGATGGTTAACGGCGGTTTTACCGCCAACGGAAGAGTCTACCTGTGCCAACAGTGTGGTAGGGACCTGGATAAAACGCACGCCACGCTGATAGCTGGCTGCGGCAAATCCCGTCAGATCGCCAATAACACCACCACCCAGTGCGATGAGGGTCGTATCGCGGCCATGAGGTTTTTCTAACAGAGCGGTGAAGACTTGGTCCATAACGGCCAGACTTTTAAACTGTTCGCCATCGGGCAGGATCACCTGATCGACAACCACGCCAGCCCCTTCAAGGCGCTTGCGCATTGCATCAAGGTAAAGAGGGGCCAGCGTTTGGTTTGTCACCAGCATGGCCATATCGCCAGCCTTAAGCGGCCAAAAAGAAGCCGGATCTGCAAACAATCCGGCGGCGATAGTGATGGGGTAGCTACGTTCCCCAAGAGTAACGGTAATCCTCTCCATGACGCTGTATCACCTTTTCTGCTTTGCCCGCAGGCGAACAATCAGAGCATTAATCAGCTCTTTTCCAACATGTTGATAATTTGGTTAGCCACCACTTTCGCGCTCTGATCGTCAGTGCGAATTGTCACGTCGGCAATCTCCTCATACATTGGATTGCGTTCGCCAGCTAATGCTTCAAGCACTTCACGTGGTGGAGAATCAACCTGCAACAGCGGGCGCTTTTTGTCGCGCTGTGTCCGTGCCAGCTGTTTCTCGATAGTGGTTTCAAGATAAACGACTACACCGCGAGCAGAAAGACGATTGCGCGTTTCACGAGATTTGACGGAACCGCCACCTGTCGCCAGCACAATGCCCTGCTTTTCAGTGAGTTCATTAATAATTTTTTCTTCGCGATCGCGGAAGCCTTCTTCGCCTTCAACGTCGAAAACCCAGCCTACATCCGCTCCGGTACGTCGCTCAATTTCTTGATCGGAATCGAAAAATTCCATATTGAGTTGCTGAGCCAACTGACGCCCAATAGTGCTTTTGCCGGCACCCATAGGCCCAACCAGAAAGATATTGCGTTTCTCTGCCATTTTTTCGGTATTACTAAGACAATTCGTGGATGATACCCCGCCTAAACCAGACAGGACATGAACTGAAACCTCATGAGCTAAAGTGCGAGAGTCAGACGAAAAATTATCTCAACACTGAAGGGGTTTTGGCAACCGATTAAATTTACCTTGCTCATTGCACGCAGTAATCTGGCACGTTTCAGTCCGCTTCATTTATCAGCCGGATATGGTTGCATCGGCTACGCCGTTTGCGCGCGATAAAAAACGGTTAAAATGCATTCGCTACTTAAGGCCACAGGCCTGATATTCAAAATCGCTAAACCTTGTAAGCTAATTCAGCCCTTGCGTCAAACGCAACCGTAACCAATTCAGGAAAAAACATACTGCCTATGTTTTTTGTCGCAAAAATCCTTAATCACTTCGAATTAGCCGAGGTGTGATGAAGATCACTAATTCTCTCCTTTTCTGCTCCCGTACGCTGTGACGGAACAGCCCACCCAGCAACGGAATTTCCCCCAGTAGCGGAATCCGAGTCTGCCCGGTGGCACTCTGCTGCTGGAAAATCCCCCCCAGCGCCAGCGTCTGCCCGTCCTTTAGCGCCACCTGCGTATCGATTTCCTGCTTATCAATCGTCAGCACCTCGTTTTCACCGCTGCGCATGGTGCGGCCCGGCACATTCTGGCTGATGTGCAGCTTCAGTAAAATCCGGCCGTTACCCTGAACTACGGGCGTCACTTCCATCCCAAGCACCGCTTCCTTAAATTCCATGGTCGTTGAACCACTATTACCGGTAGCCACTTCGTAAGGGATCTCGGTTCCCTGCTTAATGCTGGCCGTTTGCTGATGGGAAGTGAACAACCGCGGACTGGCGATAATATCAGCCTGGTGTTCGCGTTCCAGCGCGCTTAATTCCAGATCCAGCAGCCGGCCATCCAGCTTCGCCAGGGTCAATCCCAGCATACCTGCAGGGCGCGTAACGCCAAGATCCACGCGAAGCTGGCTGGCGCGCAGCGCACCGGCGACCTGCTCTTCGCCATTCAGCCCCCAGTTCACCCCCAGCTCACGCAGGCTCTCCTCGCTGATAGTGACAATCTGCGCAGCAATCTCAACCTGTTCCAGCGGCACGTCCAGCTGCTGCAGCCAGCGGATGGTTTGATCCAGCGCCTTCTGGGTATCGCGAAGTAAAAGCGCATTGGTACGGGTATCTAAGGTCACGCTGCCACGTGCGGTCATCAGCCTGCTGCGCTCATTTTGCAGGCTGGTATTTAACGCAGCAGCATCGGCATATTTGAACATCACCGTCTTCGTATGCAGCGGGCTGTTCAGCTCTGCGGCTTCCCGCTCTGCCTCTGCACGCTGCTGTTTCTCCTGTTCACGCTCTTCCGGGAACACCAGCATCACGTTGCCTTCCCGTTCAATACTGAGCCTGCCCATTTTCATCACCAGCTCCAGTGCCTGCTGCCATGGAACATCGTGCAGCCGCAGCGTCAGCGAACCGTCTACTTCAGGAGCCACCATCAGGTTCAGCTGCTGGTACTCTGCCAGAGCCTGTAATACCTGGCCTATCGGTGCATCTTCAAATGCCAGAGAGATGGGCGCTGCGCCTCTGCACAACCCGCTAACCAGAATCAGCCCCCACGCGATTTTCCTTAACAAGATGTTCTCCTTTAAATGTCAGCTTCTGCGGTGGATGGCAGGCCTCTTCATCTGTCAGGGTGATGCCTCGCAGATCGATATGCTTAACCTGCCACCCCGCACCGGCAGGCCAATCGTTAACGCTGACGTGCAACCGCTTTCCTGAAAGAGAGATCAGCCAGCCCTCAAAGCGATCTGGCCGCCCGATAATGCCCTGAAGCCGCCACGGCACCGAAACCGCATTGCCTGCCGGGCAACGCCCCGCACCGGCGGGTAAAAACGGGTCCCTTGCCCCGACATCCATCGCCAGAAGTAAAAACAGCAGTGCGCTAAATTTCATAATGAAGTTGAATCAGCAAATGTAACCGTGGAGATTGCCCCTGTAGCGTCATCAAAGGGATCGTTACCGCCGGTCTCAACGTCATCAGATAGCCGAGAAGATCGGTAAACTGCTGCCAGCGAAGAGAAATCGACAGTTCACCGCCGCGTTCATTCGGTTGCCAGTGTTCAAGCTCCCCGCCGCAGGCTGCCAGCAGTGCAGGTAAAGAGAAATGGTGGTTATCTTCCACAGCAGCCTGCGCACCCAGCAGTTCAATCTGTTGTTCCAGCGTTGAAAGCGGCGGCAGACGGCGCAGTACCGCAATTCGCTGCTGATAGCGAGATACAGACTCG
Organism: Erwinia sp. S38; assembly: GCF_016624545.1. Lineage (NCBI taxonomy): Bacteria > Pseudomonadati > Pseudomonadota > Gammaproteobacteria > Enterobacterales > Erwiniaceae > Erwinia > Erwinia sp. S38. The sequence goes on from NZ_JACVTS010000016.1 coordinate 66,962, forward strand.
TCAGCCTGTTTGTCCAGCTGGTGCGATTTTTGCCAGGCCGGGTATAGCCAGAACTGCCACATCAGCAGTGCCATCAGTGCCCCCACGCCGATAACGCTGAACATGCGAAGCCGGATATCCGCTTCCAGCCACCCCGCCAGCCAGCGATTACTCATTGTTCCCATCCTTGTTACCCAGCGTGAGTTGCATGCTGAAACTCACATCGGCAGACGGCTCACGACGAAGAGCGCCAAGCTTTACGGACGGTATTTCCTGTTGCTGATGCAGCCGGTCGCGAAAATGATGAAGTTCGGCGATGCTGCGGCTGAACCCCTTAAGTGAAACGCTCTGCTGGTGCTTCTTCAGGCCGCTCAGCCAGATATTCGGCGGGATTTCCGCACTCAGCCGCTGGATAAACGCCGACCATCGGGAAAGATCCTGCCGCTGTAACATTTGCTGTCGTTGTAACTCTCTCAGCTGATCGAGCCGCTTTTGCGCCGCCAGAGTACGATTGTGCAGAGCAGCAACATCCTGCTGTACGGCAGGCCATAAGCTGAGCAGCTCCGCTCGCTGATGATTAAGCCGCTGCTGCCAGTATCCGTTTTGCATACCGAGGAGAATCAGCGCCAGCATCAGCGCTCCCGACAGCCGCCATTTCTGCCACTGCTGCCGCTGTCGGCGGTCTCGCCAGGGCATCAGATTAATACAGACCATCAGCGATCCTCTGGGCGCATTGCCAGCCCTGCTGCAATGGTATAAGCCCCACCGCAGACCGGCAGCGGCGGCTGAAGGAATTGCAAGGCGGCAAAGGGGGAAAGCGCCATGGTCCCTTGCGGCGGCGCATCATCCAGCGCAGAGCTGTACCAAACCGCGCTCTGCGGCGGCAGGTAACGCTGCTGCAGTGCAGAAAAATCCGCAATATCTTCCCGCGGGCACCATCCCCAGGGGCGCTCAGCATGCTGTGGTGAATACCACAGCCAGTGGTCACTCAGCCGATGAACCAGCGAAGCATCGGGTGCCAGCATCAGTGCCCGGGCCAGCACGGAGAGCGCCGATGGCGTCAGGTCAATCACATCAGGAATCAGCCCAACCTGCTGCAGGCAGTCCAGCCAGCCCTGTAGCGCTTCCCGGCGGGTTGCGGTTAACGTCAGCTGGTTTTCGCCCCCGTCGCTCAGACGAAAATCCAGCGCCAGTGCTTCCGGTTCAATCGGGAAAAAACGCTTTGCCGCCGCGTGAATATAGTCACTACGCGCGGCTTCACGCAGGTGTGTAGCGGGCAGGCTCAGCTGCCGCTGCATCACCAGCTGGGGCGGGAATCCTACGCGCAGCGCAATCCTTGATGGCAGCAGCCTGCGCCAGCGCTGCAAAATGGAGATGAGGATCTCTGGCCGTTGCACCAGGCCATTTCTTAACGTATCTTGCGGCAACGTATGCTGCCACCAGTGGCGCAGCTGCCAGCCGTTGCGGCGGCGCTGGATAGCGATGGCGCAGAGCTGCCCGTTTTGTATATCCAACCCGACCTGCCATGTCTGAAAAGCCATTGACGAAATCTCCTTATCGTCAGTTACAAAAGGACGTATCCAAGGTACTGGCTTGCCTTTATACTACCGCGCGATTGTTTATAAACTGCCCAATCGACTCTTAATGGGAAATATCAGGTGAAGTTCGTAAAGTATTTATTGATCCTTGCAGTGTGTTGCATCTTGCTGGGAGCCGGCTCGATCTATGGTTTATACAAATACATAGAGCCGCAGCTTCCTGACGTTGCCACGCTGAAAGATGTGCGTCTGCAGACGCCAATGCAGGTCTACAGTGCCGATAACGAGCTTATCGCGCAGTACGGCGAAAAACGCCGTATCCCGCTGACCCTGCAACAAATCCCCCCAACGATGGTGAAGGCGTTTATCGCCACCGAAGATAGCCGTTTTTATGAGCATCACGGTGTCGACCCGATCGGTATTTTCCGTGCTGCCAGCATCGCGCTGGTATCCGGTCATGCCTCACAGGGTGCCAGTACCATTACTCAGCAGCTGGCGCGTAACTTTTTCCTCAGCCCGGAAAAAACCCTGCTGCGCAAAATCAAAGAGGTCTTTCTTGCCGTTCGCATCGAACAGATGATGAGCAAAGATGAGATCCTTGAGCTTTACCTGAACAAAATCTACCTCGGCTATCGCGCATACGGCGTGGGTGCTGCGGCTCAGGTTTACTTCGGTAAAAATATCGATCAGCTGTCCCTGAGTGAAATGGCGATGATTGCCGGTCTGCCAAAAGCACCGTCAACCTTCAACCCGCTTTACTCCCATGAACGTGCCGTGCAGCGCCGTAATACCGTGCTGGCACGTATGCTGGACCAGCATTACATCACCCAGTCGCAGTATGACGAGGCCCGCAATACCCCGCTGGTGGCAAACTATCACGCGCCGGAAATTGCTTTCTCTGCCCCGTATCTGACCGAAATGGTGCGCCAGGAGATGGTGAAACAGTACGGTGAAGATGCCTATAACGACGGCTACAAGGTCTATACCACCGTCACCCGCAAGCTGCAGCTGGCGGCGCAAAAGTCAGTTCAGGATAACGTGCTGGCTTACGATATGCGCCACGGCTATCGCGGCCCGGCCAGCGAACTGTGGAAAGCCGGTGAACCGGCCTGGGGCAAAACGGAAATTCTGAAAACGCTGAAGTCCCTGCCGGTATACGGCCCGCTGTTCCCGGCGGTCGTCACGCAGAGCAACAGCGATTCCGCAACGGTGCAGATGCGCGACGGCAGCACCACGGATCTGAATCTGGATGCCGTACGTTGGGCACGTCCGTTCAAGTCCGATACGTTGCAGGGTGCAACCCCACGTGCCGTGAATCAGGTCCTGCAGCCGGGCCAGCAGATTTGGGTTCGCCAGGCGGACAACGGCTGGATGCTGTCGCAGGTGCCTGACGTTAACTCATCGCTGGTCTCACTCGATCCCCATGACGGTTCGGTGCGGGCGCTGGTCGGTGGATTTGATTTCACCCTGAGCAAGTTCAACCGCGCCACCCAGGCACTGCGCCAGGTGGGCTCGAACATCAAACCGTTCCTCTATACGGCCGCGATGGATCGCGGGCTGACGCTGGCGTCGATCCTGAATGACCTGCCGATTTCCCGCTGGGATGCCGGTGCCGGTGCCGACTGGCGTCCCAAGAACTCACCCAACACCTACGCTGGCCCGATTCGTCTGCGTCAGGGGCTGGGCGAGTCGAAAAACGTGGTGATGGTTCGTGCCATGCGCGCGATGGGCGTTGACTATGCGGCAGAATACCTACAGCGCTTTGGTTTCCCGTCGCAAAACATTGTCCATACCGAGTCACTGGCGCTGGGTTCCGCATCCTTCACGCCGTTACAAATGGTGCGCGGCTATTCGGTAATGGCCAACGGCGGCTTCCTGGTTGACCCTTACTTCATCACTCGTATTGAAAATGAAGCGGGCGATAAGGTGTTTGAAGCAAAACCAAAAGTAGCCTGCCCGGAGTGCAATCTGCCGGTTATCTACGGTGAAACGCAAAAAGCCGTCGCACTGAGCGAAGACAGCGTGGAAAACGTCGCGGTTTCGCAGGAAGGGAAAACCGATGCCGTACCGCAGCCTCAGCTGGAACAGGTAACACAGCAGCAGGTTCAGCAGGACGGCGAGCAGCAGTACGCACCGCACGTCATCAATACCCCGCTGTCGTTCCTGATCAAGAGCGCACTGAACTCAAACATCTTTGGTGAACCGGGTTGGATGGGGACCGGCTGGCGTGCCGGGCGCGATCTGAAGCGTAACGACATCGGCGGAAAAACCGGGACCACCAACAGTTCGAAGGATGCCTGGTTCTCTGGCTACGGTCCGGGCGTTGTAACGTCGGTATGGATAGGTTTTGACGATCATCGCCGCGATCTGGGTCGTACGACGGCTTCCGGAGCCATTAAAGATCAGATTTCCGGCTATGAAGGCGGAGCGAAGAGTGCCCAACCGGCCTGGGATGAGTATATGCAGTCAGCGCTGGATGGCGTACCGGTACAGCCGCTTACGCCACCGGAAGGTATCGTGTCGGTGACCATCGATCGCAGCACCGGCAAGCTGGCCAATGGCGGAGGCAACACTCGCCAGGAGTACTTTATCGACGGTACTCAGCCGACTGAATACTCGGTACATGATGTGGGCACCACGCTGATGGATAATGGCGAAACCCACGAACTGTTCTGACAGATATTAACGCCTTAAAACGAAGAAGCCGGATTAATCCGGCTTCTTTTTTTTGGTCAGAACAGAGAGCAGATCGCTGGCGGTCAGTAGCTGAGCCTTCCCTGCCTCACCAGCCATTCACGCACAAGGAACAGCGCACTGACGTTACGTGCTTCACGAAAATCCGGCTCATCCAGTAAAGCCAGCAGGTTATCCAGCGGCCAGCGCAGCTGCGGCAGCGGCTCCGGTTCATCCCCTTCCAGCTTTTCCGGATAAAGGCCCTCGGCCACTACAATATTCATCTTGCTGGAGAAATAGGAGGGAGCCATGGTGAGCTTACCCAGTGTTTCAAGCTGCTGCGCCCCGAAACCGGCTTCTTCTTTCAGCTCGCGATTTGCTGCCTCAAACGGCGTTTCACCCGGATCAATCAGCCCTTTGGGGAAACCCAGTTCATAACTTTCCAGGCCAACGGCATACTCCTGAATCAGGATCAGATGATCGTCAATAATCGGTACAATCATCACCGCTTCGCGGTCGGAGGGACGCATCCGCTCATATACCCGGCGGGCCCCGTTACTGAAGACCAGATCCACGGCTTCAACGGTAAACAACCGCGAGCGGGCAACGGCCTCAACATTGAGGATTTCAGGTTTCTGTAATTGTCTGGTCATAAGGGCCCCAGGAATAAGCCGAAGATTAAACGTCATCGCCCGCACAAGGCAGAACGCTGACCATATTTACACTATTGTGCGGTAGCCGCATCAGGATGCCAATCATCGCACGGATCATTTTGCTTATTTATAACAAATCATTGTTAATATGAGGAAAATCTTTTAATAAAAGTCAATCTTAGCGGTGGGAAATAGGATTATACCGATTCTTAATACTGCAAATGCCTGGTAAGATTTAGGCAAGGAAAGGCATGCTATTATTTTATCATTATGATTTTAATAACTATTTATAATTTCAACGCGGATTGTCAGCACAATCTGAGCCCACCGTCATTGGTTTAGATATGACCGAAGCCGTTCGCCAGAACCGTAACAGGAGCACCGTGGCAGGAATGAGGGAAGCATGGGCACACTAGTTAGCATATTGCTTGCCATACTGGCCTGCTCAATTGTAGCGGGTTGTGTATTTTGGTATGCACTACGCCGTCGCTCACCGCTGGCTAAGCCTCTACCATTCTTAAGCCCGCCCCAACGTAAGCTGAGCGACGAAGAACGCGCGGCCGTTGAGCGCTACCTGTCATCTCTGGCCCGCAGCCGTTCCACCGTCTTACCTACCGGAGCCAGCAGTGCGCAGGAACAGCTGGTGCTGACCTCACAAAGTAATAACGTCTATCCCGTCACGCGTGCCATAACACGCTACGGGCTCTCCACGGACGAACCGCATAAGTGGCGCTACTATCTTGATTCGGTCGAAGTTCACCTCCCGCCGCAGTGGGAACAGTACATTACCGACGAAAACTACGTCGAGCTGATCAAAACGCAGACCATCCCACTGGTGATCTCGTTGAACGGGCACCAGCTGACTCAGTACAACTGGGATATGCCCGTTTTAGCACCCGCGCTGCGAACAACGACGCCGAATGCCTCCATCCGCAAGGCGGAAAGCGAACAAATTGAACTGCTCAGCGTCCGTAAAGAAAGCCCGGAAGAGCATGCGCTCAGCCGCCCGGAAGGTACGCGCGAGGCGCTGGTGATTGGCACCGCGCTGCTGCTGTTCTTCTTCAGCCTTATCAGCCCAATCATGCTGACACCGTGGCTGGTACTGGCCGGGATAACCATGATACTGGTGAGCGGATGGTTCCTTTACCGTCGCCCTGCCGACAGCGACCTGCGGGAAATACACTGCCTGAGGGGCGCGCCAAAGCGCTGGGGACTGTTCGGTGAATCAAACCAGGGGCAGGCGAGCAATATCTCTTTAGGCAGTATTGATCTGATTTATCCCACGCACTGGCAGGACTATCTGGCCCAGGATCTGGGGCAAACGACTGAAATTGATATCTACCTTAACCGTCATGTTGTGCGTCAGGGGCGCTTTTTGTCGTTACAGGATGAGGTGCGTAATTTCCCTATACAGCGCTGGCGAAAAAACCTCGTGCTTGCCGGCTGTTCACTGGTGGTGATGGTGCTGTTGATTGCCCTTATCCCTTTGAGTATGCCGCTGAAGCTCAGCATGGCCTGGATCAAAGGTACAGACAGCTTACAGGTTACCCGGATTGCCGATCTGGAGAAAACAACGCTGCACATTGGTGACAGTCTGAAGGTTCAGGGGACAGGTATGTGTTCCATCCCTGCGGCCTACCAGGGCAATCGTAGCTACGCTTTCATGCCGTTTGATTGTTCTGCACTCTACTGGAATAACGCTCCGGCCCTGCCTCTGCCGCAGTCGGATATTATCGATAAGGCAGCGGCACTGCTGGATACCACTCGCCAGCAGCTCCATCCGCAGACTAACACCGACCCCAAGCTGAATCCGCAGTTGGCCACGGCAATTCAGAAATCCGGGATGATCCTGCTGGATGATTTTTCCGATATCGTGCTGAAAACTCAGGACCTGTGCAGCCAAAAGCTGGATTGCGTACGGTTGAAAAACGCGCTGGTTAACCTCGGTAATGCCAAAGACTGGACCACGCTGGTGCGCCGTGCCAATTCCGGGGCACTGAGCGGTATGAACGTCCTGCTGCGCCCGGTCAGCGCCGAGGCGCTGGAAAATCTGGTGAATACCGCCACATCAACGTTTTTCTATCGCGAAACGCGCCGCGCCGCGGAGATGCTCAACAGCCCGCCACCGGGAGGTTTTTTAATCTATAGCGATGAAGGCCGTTCTCTGGTCAGCCACCCGGCACCGTCCGTGTCACTGTTTGATTACAACGCTCCCGACCAGTGGCCGGAGTTGCAGCGGCTGGCCGGTATGCTGCTGCAAACGCCGTTTACCGCCAACGGCATCGTCACCAATATCTCAACGGATGCCAATGGCACCCGGCATATTGCTCTTCACAGCGAACCGAATTCAGTGACTCTCTGGCGCTATCTTGGCACCAGCCTGCTGCTGCTGATCCTGGCGGCAATGGTGACGATCAATCTGCTGTTAGCGCTACGCAGGATGAACCGCAATCGCATTCGCCTGCAGGAGATCCAGCGTTATTACGATACCTGTCTTAATCATACCCTGAGTAACATCCGCTCCGTGCGGCCAATGTTTTGACCCGCGCATCTGTGCTATTTTTAAGGCTGTTTATGACCAGCCTCAACGCTTACCAATCTGCAGCTTGAAAGTAACGGGGTTGGCCCATACATAAGGGGCTTCCCGACAGGAGCAGCGATGAAAGAAAAACCCACAGAAGGGGTCAGACTCGATAAATGGCTCTGGGCTGCGCGTTTTTACAAAACCCGCGCCGTCGCGCGTGAAATGATCGAAGGTGGCAAAGTCCATTACAACGGTCAGCGCAGCAAACCCAGCAAACTGGTAGAAGTGGCCGCTGAGCTGACCCTGCGCCAGGGTAACGATGAACGTACGGTTGTTATTCAGGCAGTTAGCGACAAGCGAGGCCCCGCAACGGAAGCGCAGCTGCTGTACCGCGAAACGGAACAGAGCATTGAAAAACGGGAAAAAGTGGCACTGGCGCGAAAAATGAACGCGCTCACCATGCCGCATCCTGACCGGCGACCGGATAAAAAAGAGCGCCGTGACCTGATGAAATTTAAAAATTCTGGCGACGAGTAATCCGCCATTAAGAGAGAAATAATATGTCCCAGCAAGACCAAATGCACCGTTACCTGTTTGAAAACCACGCCGTGCGTGGCGAGCTGGTCACCGCTTCCCAAACCTGGCGCGATATCATCGACGGCCACGATTATCCGCAGCCGGTGCAGCAGCTCCTCGGCGAACTGCTGGTAGCGACCAGCCTGCTGACCGCAACGCTGAAATTTGACGGCGATATTACCGTTCAATTACAGGGTGACGGTCCGCTGAATCTGGCAGTGATCAACGGGAATAATCAACAGGAAATGCGCGGCGTAGCCCGCACTCAGGGCGAGATCGCTGAAGGCAGCAGCCTGAAAGAGATGGTCGGTAACGGCTACCTGGTGATTACCATTTCTCCGAAAGAAGGCGAACGCTATCAGGGTGTGGTTGGCCTGGAAGGCGATACGCTTGCTGCCTGCCTGGAAGACTACTTCATGCGTTCTGAGCAGCTGCCAACACGACTGTTTATTCGCACCGGCGAGCACAATGGTTTAGCGGGTACAGCAGGTATCCTGCTACAGGTACTGCCAGCTCAGGATGCAAGTCTTGATGACTTTAACCACCTCACCACCCTGACCGAAACTATCAAAACCGAAGAGCTGCTTGGCCTGCCGGCCAACGAGGTGCTGTGGCGTCTGTATCACGAAGAAGAGGTGACCGTTTACGATCCGCAAAGCGTGGTCTTCAAATGCTCCTGCTCCCGTGAACGCTGTGGTGAAGTGCTGCTCTCCCTGGCGCAGGATGAAGTGAATCAGATTCTGGAAGAAGATGGCCAGATTGATATGCACTGTGACTACTGCGGCAGCCATTATGTTTATGATTCTGTAGATATTGCGGCAATTCGCAATGGTTCAGCGGGCGAGGCGGAACAGGTTCATTGATTCTCCGCAATGGATAATAATCCATTGAAATATAAAGGAGCAGCTACGTTAGCTGCTCTTTTTTTTGGCTTTTTTACCTCGTTACATCCAATTTTAAAGTCAACTTCGAGGCAATCTGCACCGGGACTACAACGGGTTATAAATCCGCTTCCGCTGTATTGGTGATGCAATGGCAATAAGTCAATCTACTCACCCGATGTTGTCGTTTCCCGTCATCCACTGTCGTAGAAAAGTGAACTGCGCTGACATCGCAGAAAAGACTTTTTCATCGAAACTTACCACTCCTTAAATCCGCATAAATACTCTTTTAATGCGTTATGTTACGGTACTTTTCAGTGTTTTATGCTCCTCCTCTCATTTCTGTCTTCCGCTCCTTTCCCTCCCAGGCGAGAGGAGTAAACTGCGCGCGATCGTGATGGCTCCCCTCTCCCGCATCAGGAACCTGCGGGTTATCACGGTGAAGCAATCGAAATACCCTTACACTTTGCTGTAGTAAAAAACCGAGATAAGGAGCAGTAATATGCGCACTAACGACCTGACCGGCCTGGACCTCGTCGCTTATGGCATCACTGATACGGTTGAGGTGGTTCATAATCCAGATTATGACACGCTGTTTAAGGAAGAGACCCAACCCGGTTTAACCGGCTTTGAGCTCGGTATCGTCACTCAGTCGGGTGCCATTGCCGTGGATACCGGAATTTTTACCGGCCGTTCGCCGAAAGATAAGTATCTGGTCCGCGATGAGACTACCCGCAGCACGCTGTGGTGGAGTGATGAAGGGAAAGGAAAAAATGATAACCACCCGCTTTCACAGGAAACCTGGCAAGCGCTGAAAACTCTGGTTTCACGCCAGCTTTCCGGCAAGCGGCTGTTCGTGGTGGATACCTGGTGCGGTGCCAACCCGGATACCCGCCTGAGCGTGCGCTTTATTACCGAAGTCGCCTGGCAGGCTCACTTCGTCAAAAATATGTTTATCCGCCCGGATGCAGCAGGCCTGGCTCACTTTAAGCCTGATTTTGTGGTGATGAACGGGGCCAAATGCACCAATCCTGACTGGCAGCAACAGGGGCTGAACTCGGAAAATTTTGTTGCCTTTAACCTGACCGAAAAAATGCAGTTGATTGGCGGGACATGGTACGGCGGCGAAATGAAGAAAGGCCTGTTTGCCATCATGAACTATCTGCTGCCGCTAAAGGGTATTGCCTCAATGCACTGCTCGGCCAACGTCGGTGAAAAAGGTGATGTTGCGGTGTTCTTCGGCCTGTCCGGCACCGGGAAAACCACGCTCTCCACCGATCCGCAGCGCAGGCTGATTGGCGATGATGAACACGGCTGGGATGATGATGGCATATTTAACTTCGAAGGGGGCTGCTACGCGAAGACCATCAAGCTCTCCGAGCAGGCTGAACCAGAGATCTATCATGCTATCCGCCGCGACGCGCTGCTGGAAAACGTCGTCGTGCGTGCTGACGGTTCGGTTGACTATGACGATGGCAGTAAGACGGAAAACACCCGCGTTTCTTATCCGATTTATCATATCGATAATATCGCCAAGCCCGTTTCAAAAGCGGGCCATGCGAAAAAAGTGATATTCCTCACCGCTGATGCCTTTGGTGTGTTGCCGCCGGTATCACGTCTTACGGCCGATCAAACCCAGTACCACTTCCTTTCCGGCTTTACGGCTAAGCTGGCCGGCACCGAGCGCGGTATTACCGAACCCACGCCAACCTTCTCTGCCTGCTTCGGGGCAGCCTTCCTGACGCTGCATCCCACCCAATATGCTGAGGTGCTGGTAAAAAGAATGGAAGCCGCCGGAGCGCAGGCGTGGCTGGTCAATACCGGCTGGAACGGCAGCGGTAAACGTATTTCGCTGAAGGACGCACGGGCGATTATCAATACGATTCTGAGCGGTGAGATTGATAAAGCCGATACCGTCACGCTGCCCGTCTTTAATCTGGAAATCCCGCTGTCGCTGCCGGGCGTCGATGCCAGTCTGCTGGACCCTCGCCACTCGTGGGGCGGCGAAGCAGAGTGGCAAGCGAAGGCACGCGACCTGGCGCAGCGGTTTATCGACAACTTCGATAAATTTACCGACACTAAAGCCGGTGCAGCGCTGGTGAAAGCGGGACCGAAGCTGTAAAAAAGCAAAAAAATGGACCGCATGGCGGTCCATTTTCTACTCATCAGCTACGATGCTGTGGCAGGCCACCCGCACCGGGTGCAAGAAACTCAGGTAGGGGAAGCCAGGCACGAACCGACAAGCCGCCTTTTTCACTTTTACCAATCTCCAGTCCACCCTGGTGGGCATCAATAATGCGCTGCACTATCGCCAACCCCAACCCGGTTCCGCTGGTACTACGGGCGCTGTCACCCCGTACGAAAGGCTGGAACAAATGCTGAAGCTGATCGGGTTCAATACCCGGACCATCGTCCTCAATCTGGAACCAGGCACGCTGGAGTTCGCGACCTGAACTGACTTTAATCCAGCCGTTACCATACCGCGCAGCGTTGACCACCAGGTTAGCTACCGCACGTTTGATCGCCAGCGGGTTGATATCGACCATCAGTTCGACCGGCATCACCGAGCTTTCAATCTCTCTTTCGTAGCCACTTTCTGCCGCAATGACTTCACCCAACACGCCGTTAAGATCGGCGTATTCAAACTGCATTTCCTGCCCGGTGCGCAGATAGTCAATAAACTGTTCGATAATCGCATTACACTCTTCGATATCTTTGTTGATCGACTCGGCCAGATAGCCATCCTGCTCCGACATCATCTCCGTTGCCAGACGAATACGCGTCAGCGGCGTGCGCAGGTCGTGGCTGACACCGGCCATCAGCAGCGTACGATCGTCAGCCAGCTGCTTGACCCCTGCGGCCATCTGATTAAATGCACGCGTGACCGAACGGACTTCAGAAGCACCGTATTCACGCAGCGGTGGCGGGATCACGCCTTTACCCACCTGCAGGGCGGCATGCTCCAGCTCGACGAGGGGTCGGTTTTGTATTCGTATAAACAGCCATGCGCCGCCTATCGCCAGTAACATGATCGCCAGCGTATAGCGGAACAGCGGAGAGAAGTCTCCCTGATGGATTTCGGTCAGCGGCACACGCACCCAAATATCCGGAGACAGCCAGGTTTTCAGCCAGACAACCGGGGAATTCTTGTTAACTTCAACGCGCACATCGGTCGGGCCGCCCAGCTGCTGCGCCATCTGCTGGCTAAGGAACTCGTAATGCTGCGCCCAGCGTAATCCGCTCTCTTCCGCCGCCGCATTGGTGTACAGCGAAATGCCCAGCTCGCGATAAATCTCACGACGGAACGCAGGCGGGACTTCCAGCTGCGTGCCATCCTCAAGCTGCAACCTGTCGGTCATCAGCATGCGCACTTCGTAAGCCAGCACCTTATTAAACTGCTGCAGGCTCGGCAAAATGGCAAAGTTCAGAACGACCAGATAGGTCGTTACCAGGCTGACGAACAGCAGGGTAACGATCAATAACAGGGTTCGGGCAAATGAACTGCGGGGTGAGAAGCGGATTCGCCTCATGCTTTACTGCCGTCCGGCACGAATACGTAACCCAGGCCCCAAACGGTCTGGATGTAACGCGGGTGCGCAGGATCTTCCTCCACCATACGGCGCAGGCGTGAAATCTGCACGTCGATAGAACGCTCCATCGCGCTGTACTCGCGGCCACGGGCCAGGTTCATCAGTTTGTCGCGTGAAAGCGGCTCACGTGGATGGCTAACCAGTGCCTTCAGCACCGCAAACTCACCGCTGGTCAGCGGCATGGGTTCATCTTCACGGAACATTTCGCGGGTGCCGAGGTTCAGCTTAAACTTACCGAAGGCGATAACCGCTTCTTCCTGAGATGGCGCACCCGGCAGCTCGTTAGCCTGACGGCGTAACACTGCACGAATACGGGCCAGCAGCTCACGTGGGTTAAACGGTTTCGGAATATAGTCATCGGCACCGATTTCCAGGCCAACGATACGATCCACTTCTTCCCCTTTCGCCGTCACCATAATAATCGGCATCGGGTTGCTCTGACTGCGCAGACGGCGGCAGATAGATAATCCATCTTCACCAGGTAGCATCAGGTCCAGCACCATCAGGTGGAAGGATTCCCGGGTCAGCAAGCGATCCATCTGCTCGGCATTCGCCACGCTACGTACCTGGAAACCCTGCTCGGTTAAATAACGCTCCAGCAACGCACGCAAACGCATGTCGTCATCTACTACCAGAATTTTGTAGTTCTCTTGCATTTCGATACTCCCAAGGCGCTATTGCCTGAAGCTGATATTTTCAAAAAATAAGCCTGAATGTAACAGCCAATAATGGTTTATATTGTAGCTGAAATTGTTACAAAGCATATTAAACAGTAGGTTATCCTTAAAATTCTTCGTTAAACGCGCTACCGATCACGTACGTAAATAAAAAATTCTTAGCGCAAACAGCGGCTAAAGCGATAAATCCGTGAAGCTTTATCGAAACCGTTTCATCCGTGCAGATTTACATTATTTGCCTCAAGAGCCTGTCTTCTTTTTATTCGCTGCCCCAACCGTTGAGCCTGATGGATTGATGTAAGGGGTCACTCCTGTGGGTTGCATCCCCGCCTCATCTCATCACAAAATAGCGTTTTCTCTGGTTACGGCATGGGTTAACGATGAAAACCAAACTGATCACCCGCGGCGGCTACAACCTGCTGAAGCAGGAACTGGACTACCTGTGGCGTGAAGAACGCCCGGAAGTGACAAAAAAAGTGACCTGGGCTGCCAGCCTCGGCGACCGCAGCGAAAACGCCGACTACCAGTACAATAAAAAGCGCCTGCGTGAGATCGACCGCCGGGTGCGCTATCTGACCAAATGCCTGGAGCAGCTGCGTATTGTCGATTATTCACCGCAGCAGGATGGCAAAGTGTTTTTCGGCGCGTGGGTTGAGGTGGAAAACGACGACGGCGACATCAAACGCTTTCGCATCGTCGGCTATGACGAAATCTTCGGGCGCAACGACTATATTTCTATCGACTCGCCGATGGCCCGTGCGCTGCTGAAAAAAGAAGTGGGCGATGCCGCCACCGTGCATACCCCGGTAGGTGACGCTCTCTGGTACGTGAACGATATCAGCTATATAGAAGAGTCCTAATTACGCGGCGATAACCGGTTGCATCACGATTACACCGCCTCAGGGTTGGCATTTTTCGCCTGCAATCCGTATAACTGTCCCCTATTTCTTAAGCCAAAAAAGTATCCCAATGATGAAAGATTCGCTGAGCCGCATTATTGCAGATGAACTCAAGGCCAGAGCAGAACAGGTAGAAGCCGCTGTTCGCCTGCTGGACGAAGGCAATACCGTTCCGTTTATTGCCCGCTATCGTAAGGAAGTGACCGGAGGGCTGGACGATACCCAGCTGCGTACGCTGGAGACGCGCCTCGGGTATCTGCGCGAACTGGAAGATCGCCGCCAGTCGATTCTGAAATCCATTGATGATCAGGGCAAGCTGAGCAACGAACTTGCCGCCGCCATTAACGGCACGATGAGCAAAACCGAGCTGGAAGATCTCTACCTCCCCTATAAACCGAAGCGCCGCACCCGTGGGCAGATCGCCATTGAAGCCGGGCTGGAGCCATTGGCCGATACGCTGTGGCAGGACCCGTCGCAGGACCCAGAACAGCGGGCTGCGGGCTTTGTCGATGCCGATAAAGGCGTCGCAGATGTGAAAGCCGCCCTCGACGGCGCGCGCTATATTCTGATGGAACGGTTTGCCGAAGACGCGTCGCTGCTGGCGAAAGTGCGTGACTACCTGTGGAAAAACGCCCACCTGGTATCCCGCGTCATTGAAGGTAAAGAGGACGAAGGTGCCAAGTTCCGCGACTACTTCGACCATCATGAAGCGCTGGCCACCGTGCCTTCACACCGCGCGCTGGCGATGTTTCGCGGCCGCAACGAAGGTATTTTGCAGCTGTCGCTGAATGCCGATCCCCAGTTTGATGAACCGCCGCGTGAAAGCCACGGCGAGCAGATCGTCACCGATCATCTCGGCCTGCGCCTCAACAACGCGCCTGCCGATGCATGGCGTAAAGCCGTGGTCAGCTGGACCTGGCGCATCAAAGTCCTGCTGCACCTGGAAACGGAGCTGATGGGCACGGTACGCGAGCGCGCGGAAGATGAAGCAATTAACGTCTTTGCCCGTAACCTGCACGACCTGCTGATGGCAGCACCGGCGGGCATGCGCGCCACCATGGGCCTTGACCCGGGCCTGCGTACCGGGGTGAAAGTGGCCGTGGTTGACGCCACCGGCAAGCTGGTTGCTACGGATACCATTTACCCACACACCGGGCAAATCGCCAAAGCGGCTTCCGCCGTTGCCGCGCTGTGTGCGAAACACCATGTGGAGCTGACCGCTATCGGTAACGGAACCGCCTCCCGCGAGACCGAGCGCTTCTACCTGGATGTACAAAAACAGTTCCCGCAGGTACAGGGCCAGAAAGTGATCGTCAGCGAGGCCGGTGCATCCGTTTACTCGGCTTCCGAGCTGGCAGCACAGGAATTCCCCGATCTGGATGTATCGATTCGCGGCGCGGTCTCCATTGCCCGCCGCCTGCAGGACCCGCTCTCCGAGCTGGTGAAAATCGACCCGAA
Source organism: Erwinia sp. S38 (assembly GCF_016624545.1). Lineage (NCBI taxonomy): Bacteria > Pseudomonadati > Pseudomonadota > Gammaproteobacteria > Enterobacterales > Erwiniaceae > Erwinia > Erwinia sp. S38. Next base: position 82,410 of record NZ_JACVTS010000016.1, read on the forward strand.
ATCCATCGGCGTCGGTCAGTACCAGCACGACGTCAGCCAGAGCCAGCTGGCGAAAAAGCTGGATGCCGTGGTGGAAGACTGTGTTAACGGCGTCGGCGTGGATCTCAACACCGCCTCAGTACCACTGCTGACCCGCGTGGCGGGACTGAGCAAAATGATTGCCCAGAACATTGTCAGCTGGCGCGATGAAAACGGCCGCTTCCAGAACCGCCAGCAGCTGCTGAAAGTCAGCCGTCTGGGGCCGAAAGCGTTTGAGCAATGCGCCGGCTTCCTGCGCATCAGCCAGGGGGATAACCCGCTGGACGCCTCTACCGTTCACCCGGAAGCCTATCCGGTCGTTGAACGTATCCTGGCATCAACCGGGCAGTCGCTGGGCGATCTGATGGGTAACCCCAGCGAACTACGCAACCTGAAAGCGGTGGATTTCACCGATGAGCGTTTCGGCGTGCCTACGGTCAGCGACATCATCAAAGAGCTGGAAAAACCAGGCCGCGACCCGCGCCCTGAGTTCAAAACCGCTCAGTTTGCTGAAGGCGTGGACACCCTGAACGATCTGCTGCCGGGCATGGTACTGGAAGGCTCCGTTACCAATGTCACCAACTTTGGTGCCTTCGTTGATATCGGCGTACATCAGGACGGGCTGGTGCATATCTCCTCGCTGTCGGATAAGTTTGTCGACGACCCGCACAAAGTGGTGAAAGCCGGGGATATTGTCAAAGTGAAGGTCATGGAAGTGGATTTGCAGCGCAAACGCATCGCCCTGACCATGCGTCTTGACGAACAGCCGGGGGAAACCAACGCCCGTCGCGGCGGCGGCAACACTAACAGCAACGCCAATAACCGGGACAACGCCCGCCCGGCGAAAAGCACTAAACGCCCTGCCGCACAGCCTGCGGGTAACAGCGCAATGGGCGATGCGCTGGCTGCCGCATTCGGTAAAAAACGCTAACAGCTCCACGGGCGGATCGGCCGATCCGCCCTCTTTGCTACGATCTGCTGCCACTTGCAGTGCCAACATTGCGCCATATCAATACCAGCGATAATCACTCTCATTAAAATTTGCATCGGTTGATTATCACTCATTTTTATCCATGTGGCGGGCACAGGCATGCAACTGATACCAAAACAGCGTTATCGCATTCTTCGTTTTTCTCCCGAGGTCAGCCCGGTATTTCGACAGAAACTGATGGCCCTGGGCTTGCTACCCGGTTCCACATTTCAGCTGGTTCGCATCGCGCCGCTCGGCGATCCATTACAAATAAAAACATCGCGAATCAGCCTGATGCTACGTAAGAAAGATCTCGCCCTGCTTCAGCTCGAAAGCCTGGCCGCCGCCGGGGCAGAAATATGAAATCCTGTACTATCGCACTCACCGGTAACCCAAATGTGGGTAAAACCACCCTTTTTAATCAGTTGACCGGATCGCGGCAGCGGGTTGGTAACTGGGCGGGCGTCACCGTTGAGCGCAAAGAGGGGTTGTTCAGTACCCCACAGAATCAGGTGCGGCTGGTGGATCTTCCCGGTACCTATTCGCTGACGACGCTGTCCACGCAGGCGTCGCTGGACGAGCAAATAGCCTGCCATTATCTGCTTGGCGGGGAAGCAGACCTGGTGATTAATGTGGTGGATGCCAGCAATCTGGCGCGCAATCTGTATCTCACCACCCAGCTGCTGGAAATGGGGCAGCCGTGCATCGTTGCGCTGAATATGCTGGATATCGCCGATCGTCAGCAGATCAATATTGATAGCGACGCGCTCTCGCTGGCGCTGGGTTGCCCGGTCGTACCGCTGATCTCTACCCGAGGTCAGGGTATTGATGCACTTAAACAGGCTATCGATCGTCACGATCGCAGCGCACCCAATCCGATCGTCGACTATCCACAGACGCTACAGGACGCGATCGCTAAGCTTGCGGATGCTCAGCCCGAAGCAATACCGAAAAAACAACAACGCTGGCTGGCGCTGCAAATGCTGGAGGGTGATATCTGGAGCCGGCAGCAGGCAGGAGAAGCGACCGCACTGCTGGCGGATCTTCTCCTTAAGATCGATGATGATGCCGCACAGGCTATCGCCAGCAGCCGTTACCAGAGAATCGATGAACTCTGCCTGGGTGCGATGGTTCACGGTACCACTGGCATCAGTTTTTCACAGCGGCTCGACCAGCTGGTCATGAACCGCTGGCTGGGGCTACCGATATTTTTCCTGGTGATGTATCTGATGTTCTTTCTGGCGATCAACCTGGGCGGCGCGCTACAGCCGCTGTTCGATCTCGGCTCCGCCGCTATTTTTATTCAGGGTACTCAGTGGCTGGGGATCACTTTGCATTTTCCGGACTGGTTGACGCTGTTCCTCGCTCAGGGAGTCGGCGGCGGGATCAATACGGTGATGCCGCTGGTGCCGCAGATCGGCATGATGTTTCTGTTCCTGTCGCTGCTGGAAGACTCCGGCTATATGGCGCGTGCCGCCTTCGTCATGGATCGCCTGATGCAGGCGCTGGGGCTACCCGGTAAATCCTTTGTGCCGTTGATTGTCGGCTTTGGTTGTAACGTTCCTTCCGTAATGGGAGCCCGCACGCTCGATGCACCGCGCGAACGCTTAATGACCGTCCTGATGGCGCCGTTTATCTCCTGCGGTGCGCGTCTGGCAATTTTCGCCGTTTTTGCGGCGGCTTTCTTTGGTCAACACGGTGCACTCATTGTCTTCAGCCTTTATGTGTTGGGTATTGTGGTTGCTATCCTGACCGGACTGGTGCTGAAACATACGCTGATGCGCGGTACCGCCAGCCCGTTTGTCATGGAACTACCGGTCTGGCACATTCCCCACCTGAAAAGCCTGCTGCTACAGAGCTGGCAGCGTTTGCGCGGATTTGTACTGCGCGCTGGCAAAGTGATTGTGCTGGTCAGTATGCTGATTGGTGCGCTGAATAGTTTTTCGTTAAGCGGAAAACCCGTCAGCGATTTGAATCAGTCCGCCCTTGCCAGCGTTAGCCGCACGCTGACACCGCTGCTTGCCCCTATCGGCGTGACGGACGATAACTGGCAGGCGACCGTCGGCCTGTTAACCGGTGCCATGGCAAAAGAAGTCGTGGTCGGTACACTGAATACGCTGTATACCGCAGAAGCCATCCAACAGCAGCCTTTTGATGCGGAGCAGTTCAGCCTGATCGATCAGCTGCGAGAGGCCGTTGACGAAACCTGGCAAGGCATCAAAGACGCATTCAGTCTCAGCGTGCTTTCTAACCCGATAGAAGCCAGCAAAGGTGACGCTGAAATGGCCGGCGGTGCAATGGGGACCATGCACAGTAAATTCGTCAGCGATGCTGCGGCTTACAGCTATCTGATTTTTGTTTTGCTGTACGTTCCCTGCGTATCGGTGATGGGGGCAATCGCTCGTGAAAGCAGCAACCGCTGGATGCTGTTTTCCATTTTCTGGGGCTTAGATCTCGCCTGGTCGCTGGCCGCGATGTTTTATCAGCTAGCCTGCTTCCAGCAGCATCCGGGGAGCAGCAGCCTGATTATCGCTATCGTCGTGCTGGTCAATATTGTGGTGCTGGCGCTGCTGCGCAGGATCAAGCTTAAACCGACGCTGATCCCGGTTAAAAATATGACTCACGCCTGCAAAGGCTGCGAGCAAAGTAAAAACTGCCACTAATATTCTGCGGCGGGAAGGACAGAAGAAGTTGCGAATCTGATACCAGAGTCTACAGTGAAAAATAACGCCTGAACTCTTCGCCTGCGGTGGTCCGTTCACGACACATGGATATCATCAGTAGCTTAATCGATCGCATCTATGACGCTTCATTTCCCCCCGCCGCGCTGCATCGGCTGCGCGCGCAAATTGACGATGCGCGTGAGCGTATACGCTATCAGCGCAAGCCGCACTGGGATGAAAAAGATGTGGTACTGATAACCTATGCCGACCAGTTCCGCGAGGACGGCACCGCCACATTAACCACCTTTACCCGCTTCTATCAGCAGTATCTGCACACAACGTTTAACCTGGTTCATCTGCTGCCGTTTTTCCCGTGGTCCTCGGACGATGGCTTTTCCGTAATTGATTACCACCGCATCGATCGGCACTGCGGAGGCTGGCAGGATATTGCCCGGCTCCACCAGCATACCCGGCTGATGTTCGATTTTGTCTGTAATCATATTTCGGCAGAAAGCCGCTGGTTCAAAGGCTATCTGGCACAGGACCCACGCTGGGATGACTTCTTTATCAGCATACCGCCTGCTACCGATCTGAGTGCCGTTACCCGTCCGCGCACCTCCCCGCTGCTAACGCCGTTCACTCTGGCCGATGGCGAAACGCGCTTTGTCTGGACAACCTTTAGCGCTGACCAGATTGACCTCAATTTTGCCAACCCGGAAGTGCTGATAGATATGATGGCGGTGCTGCTGGACTATCTGCAAAAAGGGGCAGACTACGTGCGGCTGGATGCGGTTGGCTATATGTGGAAAACTCCCGGCACCTCCTGCATTCACCTGGAGAAAACTCATCAGCTGGTTAAACTGATGCGCGCCGTTGCCGATGAGGTCGCGCCGGGGACGGTGATCCTGACGGAAACCAACGTGCCGCACAAAGATAACATTAGCTACTTTGGCAGCGGCACGGATGAAGCGCAGATGGTTTACCAGTTCTCGCTGCCGCCGCTGGTACTGCACGCCATCCATTACGGGTCGTCACGCGCCCTGAAGCAGTGGGCCGCATCGCTCGACGCCAACAGCGGTAGCACCACCTTTTTTAACTTCCTTGCCTCCCACGACGGCATCGGCCTGAACCCGCTACGCGGCATTCTGCCGGAAACCGAGATCGTCTCACTGGTGCGCGACCTGGCAAACGAAGGCGCGCTGATCTCCTATAAAAACAATCCCGACGGCACCACCAGCCCGTACGAAATTAACGTCACCTATATGGATGCGTTAAATAAAAAGGATGATGACGACGACACCCGCCTGCGGCGCTTTATGCTGGCGCACGCGCTGCTGCTGGCGTTTCCCGGCGTACCGGCGGTCTATGTGCAAAGTCTGCTTGGCTCGCGCAACGATGTTGAAGGGGTAAGGCGTGCCGGCTACAACCGGGCCATCAACCGAGAGAAGTATTCACTGGGTGATATCGAACAGGCCCTAACCGATCCCGCCACGCTGCGGCATCGGGTGTTTAATGCGATGCGTGAACTGATTCAGGTTCGCCAGCGGCAGCCTGCTTTCCATCCCGATAATCCACTAAAAATTCTGGAAAGCGAAAACACGCTGCTGGTGATGCAACGCGAAGCACCGGGCAGCGGAGATACCCTGCTATGCATCTACAATTTGAGTGAGAAGGCGATGAGCTACGCGCTACCAGATGACAGATCCTATCGCAACGTGATTAACGGAAAACAGATGAACAAAGCGGGGCCACTCAGTCTGGCCCCGTGTGACTATTACTGGCTGCAGGCGGAATAAAGCGCCATGCAACGGGGCTTATTTATAAACTTCAGCTTCTGCCAGCGTACGGCCACGCTCTTCAGCGGCGATAATCACGTAGTAACGGCCGCCTAATTTATCCGCCTTGGCAGACAGATCCGCTTTAGCATCCATTGGCGCATTGGTGCCGGTAGTGGTAATCACACCAATTTTATCCAGATTCATCTCCTGAACCTGCTGGCGGCTGATTTCTTCGGCGGCTGAAGCATTAAATGCTAACGTTGCGGTGAATAATAATGCAGTAACAGAAATAATTTTTTTCATGATTTGTCCTCTCCTTAGGCTAGATCCGAATAACTTCGGCAGCGTAAAGACTCTCACGCCGCCGACTTCATTATTAACCGGATCTGACAGACAAACCAACCGGGTAACCTACGAAATTTTGGGCAAAAAGTGGCATTTCCCTGCCCATCATTCGCTTGTTTTTTTACACTCACCATTATTGGCCATCTGAGAGCAAAAAATTGGTTATCAAAAAGTTAAATCACATGATGAATGTTTATATTATTTCGTAAAATCAATAACATACTGACTAAACTCTTCCGGGTGAGAAATAAACGGCGCATGTGCGGCTTTTTCCATGATAACGCTGGGACTGGCTGGCCATAGCGTATCCAGCAGCGGGGCAACCTTACGCGGCACCAGGCCATCGAGTTTACCGTACAAACGCAGCAGCGGAAGATTCAGTGAAATCAGATCCGTTCTTAAATCAACATCCCTGAGTATTTCCAGCCCGGCATTCAACACCTCAACTGACGGCATCGGATGATCCAGTACGACACTTTTCAGCGCACGGGCGTCCTGACGTGCGCTCTCAGTGCCGAGGGTTTGCAGGGCAAGGAAGCGTTCAACCGTTCGCTGGAAATCTTCACTGAGCTGCTGCTGAAAGCCGCTCAGCGTTTCAGGCCGGATACCCGGCCAATCCTCTGCGGCGCTGAAACGTGGTGAAGACGCTACCGTAATCAGGGCTTCAACCCGCTCGGGATGCAGGAGCGCAAGTCTGCTGGCAACCAGTCCGCCCAGCGACCAGCCAAGCCATACTGCCTTCTCGGGTGCCTGCGGCAGTATCGATGCCACCATTTCATCCAGCGACATCGCCGGAAAGCCCTGGCTGCGGCCATATCCCGGCAGATCCACCAGGTGCAGACAAAAATGCGCGCTGAGTCGATCGCTGATGCAATGCCACACGCTGGCATTCAGCCCCCATCCGTGCAGCAGCACAAGATGACGATCGCCCTGGCCAATAGTCTGCCAGTAAAGCTGCTTCATAGGTTATGGTCCTGTGTTTAACGTCGATGAGGTGATCATGCTACCAATGCCAGCCGCCTGTTGGCTATGCCAGATGCCGCTGAATCTGGCACACCACGGCGTGTGCAGCGTCTGCCTGCGTGCGTTACTGCGGCAATACCCCAGCTGCCCGCGCTGTGGTTTAGCCAGCGGCCATTCATCACGCCCCTGCGGGCGCTGCCTGCTGCGCCCGCCGATCTGGCAGCATCTGCTGGCCGTCACGCCGTGGCAGCCGCCGTTAAAGATCTTAGTGAACCGGCTAAAATTTTATCGTGCCACCGCACAGGCGGTGATGCTGGCGCGGCTGATTTTGTTAAGGTGGTTAGATGCACGCCGCAATAACGGGCTGTTACGCCCTGATTTATTACTGTGTGTACCGCTGCATTCCCGCAGAGCGTGGCATCGCGGCTATAATCAGTTAGATGATATGGCGCAGTGCCTGGCCCACTGGACGCGCTGCCGCTACGACCGCCGGGGCCTGATGCGCATCCGCAAAGGGAAAATCCAGCATCGACTCAATGCGCTGGCCCGCCGCCGCAACCTGCGCGGTGCTTTTCGGGTCATGGCGGAGGTCAGCGGGCGTCATATTGCCCTGCTGGATGATGTCGTGACTACCGGCAGCACGGTTGCCGAAATCAGCCGTATACTACTGGCCGCCGGTGCCGCCAGCGTACAGATATGGTGCCTGTGCCGAACCTTGTAGCGGGTCGGAGATGGGCGTATTATAACCAATGAATTTTGTTAACTATTGAGCAATCGCCATGATCGTTATTACTGACTCTGCACAAGAGCACTTTGCAAAACTGCTGTCAAAGCAGGAAGATGGCACCCAGATTCGCGTATTCGTTATTAACCCGGGTACGCCCACCGCCGAGTGCGGCGTCTCCTACTGCCCGCCCGATGCAGTAGAAGCAACCGACACTGAACTGAAGTTCGACAAGCTGTCGGCATTCGTTGATGAACTCAGCGCACCGTACCTGGAAGATGCTGAAATTGACTTCGTCACCGATAATCTCGGCTCACAGCTGACGCTGAAAGCGCCTAACGCCAAAATGCGTAAAGTGAACGATGATGCCCCTCTGGTTGAGCGCGTCGAGTATCTGCTCCAGGCACAAATCAACCCGCAGCTGGCCAGCCACGGCGGTAAAGTTTCGCTGATGGAAATCACCGACGAAGGCTTCGCCATTCTGCAATTCGGTGGCGGCTGTAACGGCTGTTCAATGGTTGATGTCACCCTGAAAGAAGGGATTGAAAAAGAGATGCTGCAGGCCTTCCCTGAACTTAAAGGCGTGCGCGATCTGACAGAGCATCAGCGCGGCGAGCACTCCTTCTACTGATCGCAGCCGGTTATTCTCTCTTCCCGGGCGGCCTTATGGCCGCCTTTTTCATTTACACCCTCGCTATTTCGCTCACTTTTGCATCTTAAAAAAGTTCGTTATACAGAAAGAGCTTAACGCAGGTTTAGCTATGGATCTTTCAGCTTACACGTGTACACTGAAATTTCCTTTCGTAACCCGGGTGAAAGCATTATCTATGAATAATATAAGAGTGGTTATTACCGGTATGGGGCTAACTGGCCCTCTGGGAAACGGCGTGAACGGCAGCTGGCAGCGTCTGGTTGCAGGTAAGTCAGGTGTTTCTGCACTGCCAGCAGATGCCTACGGCGACACTGCCATACGCGTGGGTGGACAGGTTCCCGATGTGAATCAGGACCCTGAGTATGGCTTAGATCTTGATGCTTTAATCCCGCAGAAAGAACAGCGAAAATCCGATCGTTTTATTCATCTGGCGCTGGCTGCGGCCGAAGAAGCGGTAAACCAGGCTAACCTGCGTAACCTTAGCGAAGCGGCACGGATGCGTGTTGCCACCATTATTGCCACCGGTATCGGCGGTTTCCACGCTATCAGCAACGCGGTAAAAACCGTGGCGGAAAAAGGCAGCCGTCGCCTCTCTCCCTTCACGATTCCTTCGTTTATTGCCAACCTTGCCGCGTCACAGGTAGCGATAAAATATGGCTTTAAAGGCATGCTGGGCACGCCGGTTTCCGCCTGCGCCGCCAGCATTCAGAGCATAGGCGATGGCCTGCGTGCCATTCGCTGCGGCGAAGCCGATATCGCCGTAGTCGGCGGCAGTGAGTCCTGCATCAATCCGGTTTCGCTGGGCGGTTTCCAGGCCGCGCGCGCACTTTCTACCGCCTGGAACGAACACCCGGAACGGGCATCAAGGCCGTTTGATGCCGGGCGGGACGGTTTCGTGATGGGTGAAGGGGCAGGCATGCTGGTGCTGGAAGAGCTGGAGCACGCTCGCCAGCGTGGCGCAACCATCCTCGGCGAGGTCGTTGGCTATGGCACTACCTCAGACGCTTATCATATTACTTCCGGGCCGGAAGATGGCGAAGGCGCAGTCAGATCGATGCAAATTGCTCTCGCACAGGCGAAAATGACGGGCAGTGATATCGACTATGTTAACGCCCACTCCACCTCAACGCCGGTGGGCGATCTGGCGGAAATTAACGCCCTGCTGAAAGTGCTGGGAGAAGGCGCGAAAACCGCGATTTCTTCCACCAAGTCGGCAACAGGCCACCTGCTGGGTGCCGCCGGAGCAGTAGGATCGATCTTCTCTCTGATGGCAATACGTCAGCAGATAGCGCCACCGTCGCTGAATATTGATCGACTGGATGACGCGGCGAAAGGATTAGACGTGGTGCAGAATACCGCCCGTCCGATGGCGATCCACACCGCGCTGGTGAATGGATTCGGCTTCGGCGGGGTGAATGCTTCGGTAATTTTTAAAGCTTTCAAAGAGTAACCTGCGGCCGCCTCCGTCACGCTAAGTGGCAGAGGCGGCAGTTCAGGCGGTTTTTCCTGCCTTACGGCGTCGATCGAGGTCGCTAATCAACCGGTTAATCCCCTCATCAGCAAACATGTCCTCTATGCTGAGGCTGAGTTTTCTCCGCCAGTTGGGGTACTGATCGGTGGTGCCGGGTACGTTGACCGGCTTCGCCATATCCAGCCAGTCCTCGGGTTGCAGTCCCAGCAGCGCGCTGTTGCTGTCGGCAATGTAACGCTGCATCCCGCGATTCAGGGTGGCATCCATTTCACGTTTATCCGCCCGCTTCGCGTAGCGTTTTGGCACGCAGCCGAAGCGGTGTAATGCATCCAGCAACGCCTGCTTCTGCTTTGCGCGATCGGCAAACAGCCCGCTTAGCACCACTTTATCCGGATACAGGCCCAGCGTTTCCCCCAGGGTTAAATCTCCCACGTTCCAGAACCCACGCAGCGTCGGCAGATCGTGTGTGGTGGCGCTGGCCATCGACTGCCGTGGCCAGTCGGCCGGAGCCCGCCAGGTGTCTTTGTCCTGCTGTTCGAAGTACAGCACCTTCCATGAGTAGATCCCGTTGTCACGCAGCTTACCGACGATTTCAGCAGGAACGGTGCCCAGATCCTCACCGATCACCATGCACTGATGACGCTCGCTTTCCAGCGCGAGGATCGCCATCAGATCGTCAACCGGATAGTAAACGTACGCGCCAAAATTGGCGGTTTCACCATAGGGTATCCACCACAGGCGCAGCAGCGACATCACATGATCGATACGCAGCGCTCCGCAGCTGGCCATATTGGCCCGCAGGAGATCGATAAAGGGTTGATAGCCGCGGGCCGCCATCACATGCGGGTCCATCGGCGGCAGCCCCCAGTTTTGCCCCAGCGGCCCGAGAATATCCGGCGGAGCGCCTACCGATGCCTTCAGACAATACAGCTCGCGATCGCACCAGGTTTCCGAACCGCCCTCGGCGACGCCAACGGCGAGGTCACGATAAAGGCCAATCGGCATGCCCTGTTGCTGGCTGAACTGCCAGCATTCATCGAACTGGCGGTGCGCCTGCCACTGCAACCACAGCCAGAAGCGTACCTCATCCTCGTGGCGCTGGCAGAATTGCTGCACCGCATCGCTGTCGCCATGCTGCCAGGCTTCCGGCCACACTGGCCAGCCCCAACGGCTGGCATCCTCTTGCAGCATATAAGCGTGGATAGCATCGTAAGCGGCCTGGTTAAACAGGCTTTCCCCGCCGCAGGTAATAAACTGCTCAAACTCAAGGCGCGTCCGGTCCTCGGGCAGCCGGCTGCTGAAGTGCTGCCACGCATAGCGCAGGCCCTGAATTTTTAGCGCACCCACCGGGCCATAATCCACCCAGTCGGCTTCGCGTACCGCCGTCAGCGTGGTCTGAGTTTCGCTCTGCTGCCACCAGCGCTGTGCCTCCTCGCTCTGCTGGAAATCAACGATTGCCGCTACGTCGATATACATCACGTTCAGCCAGCGACGGGAAGACGGGCTGTACGGACTGGCATTCTCCGGCGCGGACGGGTACAGGGCGTGAACGGGGTTCAGGCCGATAAACGCGCCGCCTCGCTGGGCCACTTCGCCGACCATCCGCTTCAGATCGCCAAAGTCGCCCATCCCCCAGTTATGGGCGGAACGCAGAGTATAAAGCTGGACGCAGGACCCCCACAGCTTCTCGCCCTGCTTCAGGGCGGCAGGCTCATAGCAGCGTTTCGGCGCGATAATCACCCGGCACAGCCACTGCTTTTTCCCCTGGCTAAGCAGCAGCTGATGGTAGCCGTTCGGCAGGCGTGACGGCAGTGTCAGCGTTTCTCCCGCCGCAACTCGCCCGTGAAACTCTTTGCCCTTTTCCGTATGAAAATGCCACTGGTACTCACCGCTGCCGCCGATGCTGAGCCGCTGCTCACGCTTGCTGAGCAGCACTTTGCACGGCGGCAGCGGCACACGATCGGCTTTTGGCACCTCGTGCATCGCCGCCAGCAGCTTTTGCCGCGTCGCCAGCGGAATCACCTCCGGCTCGCCTTTGGCGTTGATGTATTCCGCCGCGATACCTGCGGCAGCGGCGGCCTGTTCAAATTGCTGATGATCCATAGGCCGTCCTTAGCGTTTTGCCTGCCAGATGCGCTGCTGATAATCGCGGATTGAACGATCGGAGCTGAACATTCCGGTACGCGCGGTGTTGAGAACGGCCGCGCGGCTCCAGGCTTCCTGGTCGCGATACAGCGCTTCCACCCGCAGCTGCGCCTCACAGTAGCTGGCAAAGTCCGCCAGCACCAGCCACGGATCGCCGCCCTTCGTCAGGCTGTGCAGCATCATATCGAAGGCGTGTTTATCACCGCCGCTAAAGAAGCCGTTTTCCAGCTCTTTCAGCAGGCTGTCCAGGTGCTTATCTTTTTTACGCAGCTTCAGCGGATCGTAGCCTCCGGCCTTCAGCGCCTTCACATCGTCCACGCGGTTACCAAAGATAAAGATGTTCTCTTCGCCGACCTGCTCGGCAATCTCAACGTTAGCGCCGTCCATCGTGCCGACGGTCAGCGCACCGTTCAGCGCCAGCTTCATATTGCCGGTACCGGAAGCCTCATAGCCCGCCGTGGAGATCTGCTCGGAAAGATCCGCTGCCGGGATCATCAGCTCCGCCGCCGTAATGCGGTAGTCAGGGATAAACACCACTTTCAGCTTATCGCCGATTAGCGGATCGTTATTGATCTTCTCCGCCACCTTATTGATGGCAAAGATAATATTTTTTGCCAGATAGTAACCCGGCGCGGCTTTGGCACCGAACAGGAAGACCCTCGGCACCCAGTCCTGCTTCGGATTGTCGCGCAGGCGCTTATAGCAGGAGAGGATATGCATCAGCCCCAGATGCTGGCGCTTGTATTCGTGCAGGCGCTTAATCTGCACATCGAACAGGGCATCCGGGCTGACCACAATGCCGGTGCGCTGCTTAATGTACTCCGCCAGACGCACTTTATTATCGTGCTTAATCTGCCGGTAGCGCTGGCGGAAGGCCTTATCATCGGCGTACTTCTCCAGTCCGCGCAGGGCATCCAGATTATTGGCCCACTCTTCCTTCAGCGTCTCGTCGATCAGCGCAGAGAGCGCCGGGTTACACTGTTTCAGCCAGCGGCGCGGCGTAATGCCGTTGGTGACGTTATGGAACTTCTCCGGCCACAGCTGGTGATACTCAGGGAACAGATCCTTAACCACCAGATCGGAGTGCAGCGCCGCTACGCCGTTAACGGCAAAACCGCTGACCACGCACAGATTCGCCATCCGCACCTGCTTGTCATGAACGACAGCCAGCTTCGCCCAGACTTTTTCATCCCCCGGCCACTGCTTTTCAACCTGCTTTTTAAAGCGGCGATCGATCTCTTTGATCAGCGTGAAGTGGCGCGGCAGCAGGCTGCGAACCAGACGCTCGTCCCAGCGCTCCAGCGCCTCAGGCATCAGAGTGTGGTTGGTGTAGGCAAAAGTTTTACTGACGATAGCCCAGGCGTCATCCCAGCCGAGTTGATGATCGTCAATCAGCACCCGCAGCATTTCCGGGATCGCGATGGTTGGATGGGTATCGTTGAGCTGGATCACTTCGTAGTCCGGCAGCTCGTGCAGCTTGCGGCCAGCCAGATGATGGCGGCGCAGAATGTCGGCTACCGAACAGGCGCACTGGAAGTACTGCTGCATCAGGCGCAGGCGCTTGCCTTCCTGATGGTTATCATTCGGATAAAGTACCTTGGTCAGCTTCGCGGCATCAATGCCCTGCTGTTCCGCCTTGAGGAATTTGCCGTCGTTAAACAGGGTCAGATCGAACGGATGGGCATGCGTCGCCTGCCACAGGCGCAGCGGCTGGACCACGCCGTTGCGATAGCCGGTGACCGGCAGATCCCAGGCCTCGCCGCGCAGGGTAAAAGCGGGCTGCCAACTAAAGCCGCCGGAGCCGTTTTTCACCACCTTACCGCCGATGCCGACATTCACATCCAGCGCCGCGTTGTGGCGGAACCACGGATAGCTCTCACGATGCCAGTCGTCCGGGGCCTCTTTCTGCTGACCGTCGGCAAACGACTGCCGGAACAGGCCATACTGATAATTAAGGCCGTAGCCGGTTGCCGACTGCCCCACTGTAGCCATTGAGTCAAGATAACAGGCCGCCAGGCGTCCAAGACCGCCGTTGCCCAACGCCGGATCGACCTCCTCTTCCAGCAGTTCGCTCAGGTCACGCTGGTGTTCCGCCAGAGCGGCTTTCACCTCGTCATACCAGCCGAGATTCAGCAGGTTGTTACCGGTCAGTCGTCCAATCAGAAATTCCATCGAGATATAGTTAACGTGCCGCTGCTTTTTATCCACTTTTGCCACCGGCTGTGCCGCCAGCAGCTCGGCCAGTGTACCGCTAATCGCCTGCCACCACTGGTGAGAATTCATCTCAGCGGCGGAGGAATAGCCCAGATGCTGCCACTGACGCGTCAGAGCCGCGTCAAAACGTGCTTTATTGAATTGCTGTTGCGACATAACTTCCCTCACAAAATGGTTTCAAATTGACCAACTGCCGTCATGACCCGAAATACTGTGGTAGACCAATGCGCACATGCTAACGACGCCGGATGACAGAGCATCATCCCCGGGCAATTTTTACCAGGGAGGAGCCGTGGGGCGTAGGTGAAAATGTGATCGCCAGCACCTTACAGTTAAGACGCCAATGCGAAAAAAAGCTCATCGCATAATGCGATGAGCAAATAAATAACAAGAATGACAATGAGAGGGTATAGCTCGCCGGACCCGCGGCCCGGATGAAACGCACAATCAATCGGCAGAGCGCACTGCATGGCTAAAAAAAGGTGAGGGAGGTGTGTGTTAAAAGTAATGCGATGTAATTAAGTATGAGTCAATTCATTAAACGCGCCAGTGTCGCACGATGTAAAAAATCATAAGGAAATGTGATGCAGTGCAACTTACAGAACCTCCATTTACGCTGCGTCTTGCAATACACGTTATCCTGGTCAAAGGTACTTTAATTACACGCTGCGAAATAATTCATTTTATTTCTTCTTTCGCCATCACACAGTGAAGTGTTCGCCATGCTGATACCCTCAAAACTAAGCAGACCGCTAAGGTTAGAGAATACGCTGGTACGCGATCGCCTGATCGCCAGGCTGGCCAACAGCCATCTGTACCGCCTGGTGCTGGTCACCAGCCCGGCAGGCTACGGTAAAACCACACTGATGGCCCAGTGGGCAGCGGGAAAACGCGACCTGGGCTGGTACTCGCTGGACGAAAGCGATAACTACCCCGAACGCTTCGCCAACTATTTTATGGCGGCTGTTCAACAGGCGACCGGCGGCCACTGCATACGCAGTGAAGCCCTGGCGTCGAAAAGGCAGTATGCCTCGCTCAATGCCCTGTTCTCGCAGCTGTTTATCGAACTGGCCGAATGGCAGGCACCGCTGACCATCGTGATTGATGATTACCACCAGCTCACCAATGACGTGATTCATCAGGCGATGCGCTTTTTCCTGCGCCATCAGCCGGAAAACCTGACGCTGGTGATCCTCTCCCGTAACCTGCCGTCGTTGGGCATTGCCAATCTGCGCGTGCGCGAGCAGCTGCTGGAAATTAACAGCCAGTCGCTGGCCTTCACCCATGAAGAAACCCGTGCCTTTTTCGCCGGGCGCCTGCTGCAGCCCATAGCCGAACAGGAATCGCAGCGGCTGTGTGATGAAGTCGCCGGATGGGCCACCGCACTGCAGCTGATCGCCCTCTCCGCCCGCCAGTCCAACACGCCAACCCATCAGTCCGCCCAGCGTCTGGCCGGGATTAACGCCAGCCACCTGGCGGATTATCTGGTGGATGAGGTGCTGGACTGCGTCGACGACGCTACGCGAAACTTCCTGCTGCGCAGTTCGGTGCTGCGCTCGATGAACGACGGGCTGATTGCCCGCCTGACCCGCGAAGAGTGCGGCCAGCGGCGGCTGGAAGAAACTGAACGCCAGGGGCTGTTTATTCAGCGCATGGATGAACGCGGCGAGTGGTTTAACTTCCACCCGCTGTTTGCTTCATTCCTGCGACAGCGCTGCCAGTGGGAGCTGGGCAGCGAACTCCATGCGATCCACCGTGCCGCCGCCGAAGGCTGGATGGCGCAGGGTTACGCCGGTGAGGCGATCCATCACGCGCTGGAGGCGGAAGATATTCCGCTGCTGCGCGATATCCTGCTGCGCCACGCGTGGACCCTGTTTAACCACAGCGAACTGACGCTGCTGGAAAAAGGTTTACAGGCGCTGCCCTGGAAACAGCTGGTCGAGAATCCCCGGCTGATCCTGCTGCAGGCGTGGCTGGCGCAGAGCCAGCACCGTTATAACGAAGTCGACCGCCTGCTGGCGCGTGCCGAACAGGAAATGGCGCGGGAGCAGGTGGTGGTCGACGATCTGCTCAGCGCCGAGTTTAACGCCCTGCGCGCTCAGGTGGCGATCAACGCTGGCCGCCCGGACGAAGCCGACCGGCTGGCGCTGCTGGCGCTGGACACCCTGCCGCTGAGCTGCGCTTTCAGCCGTATCGTTGCCACCTCGGTGCGCGGCGAAGTGCTGCACTGCCGGGGCGAGCTGGCTATGGCACTGATGATGATGCAGCAAACCGCGCAGATGGCGCGGCAGGAGAACGTCTGCCACTACGCGCTGTGGGCGCTGCTGCAGCAGAGTGAAATACTGATTGCCCAGGGCTATCTGCAAACGGCCTGGGATACGCAGGAGCAGGCTTTCCGCCTGATTGCGGAAGAAGGGCTGGAACAGCTGCCGATGCATGAATTCCTGCTGCGCCTGCGTGCGCAGCTGTTGCTCTCGTGGGCACATCTGGACGATGCGGAGAAAGCCGCCCGCGCCGGGCTGAAGGTACTGGAGAACTTCCATCCGCAGCAGCAGCTGCAGTGCCTGACGGTGCTGGCGAAATGCGCCCTGGCGCGCGGCGATCTGGATAACGCCCGCCGCTATCTGACCCGCTGTGAGAATCTGCTCAGCAACGGCCACTACCACAGCGACTGGGTGACCAACGCCGATGAGGCGCGGGTGATCTACTGGCAGATGACCCACGACGTCACCACCGCTGGCAGCTGGCTGGGCCTGACCCTGAAACCGGCGGATGCGGATAATCACTTCCTGCAGGGTCAGTGGCGCAATATCGCCCGCGCGCAGATCCTGCTCGGTCAGTTTAATCAGGCGGAAGTGGTGCTGGATGAACTGAATGACAATGCCCGCCGCCTGCTGCTCACCAGCGATTTAAACCGCAATCTGCTGCTGGCCAACGCGCTCTACTGGCGGGAAGGCCGTAAAGCCGAAGCGCAGCAGGCGCTGATTGAGGCACTGACGCTGGCCAACCGCACCGGCTTTATCAGCCACTTTGTCATTGAAGGCGAACCGATGGCGCAGCAGCTCCGCCAGCTGTTGCAGCTCAACACGCTGCCGGAAATGGAGCAGCGGCGCGCTCAGCGCATCCTGCGCGATATTAATCAGCACCACCGTCACAAGTTCGCCCACTTCGATGAAAGCTTTGTCACCCGCCTGCTGACCCATCCGCAGGTGCCGGAACTGATCCGCACCAGCCCGCTGACCCAGCGCGAGTGGCAGGTACTGGGGCTGATTTATTCCGGCTACAGCAACGAGCGCATCGCGGGCGAGCTGGACGTGGCGGCCACCACAATCAAAACCCATATCCGCAATCTGTATCAGAAGCTTGGCGTGGTACATCGTCAGGAGGCGGTACAGCAGGCACAGCAGCTGCTGCAGCTGATGGGGATGGGCGTAAGCGCGCAGTAAAAAAACCGGGCCGAACGGTTAACGCCGGCCCGTCGGCTGTCAGTATCCTGCCGTTAAATCATCAATCGTACGCGGATCGGAAGCGCCATAGCGCATGCCGTCCGGCCCCAGCATAATGCTCTGGGTGCTGCCCATCGCCGGCATCACCTTCACCTGCTGACCCTTCTCACCCAGCAGCTTCAGCGTATCCGGGCTGAAGCCCTTCTCCACCCGCAGCTGGTCCGGCAGCCACTGATGGTGGAAGCGCGGCGCGTTGGTGGCTTCCGCCACGTTCATACCAAAATCGATGCTGTTGACCACCATTTGTAACACGGTGGTGATAATACGGCTGCCGCCCGGGCTACCGGTCACCAGCCAGGTTTTACCGTCCTTCGCCACGATGGTCGGCGACATGGACGAGAGCGGACGCTTGTACGGCTGCACCGCATTGGCCTCACCGCCGACCAGACCGTACACATTTGGCGTGCCGGGCTTGGCGGAAAAGTCATCCATCTCGTTATTCAGCAGAATGCCGCTGTCGCTGGCCACGATGCCGCTGCCGAAGTTGGTGTTCAGCGTGTAGGTCACCGCCACCGCATTGCCGTCTTTATCCACCACCGAGAAATGCGTGGTCTGATCGCTTTCATACGGCGCCAGCTTGCCCGGCTTGATCTCCGACGACGGGCGCGCCTTCGCCAGGTCGATCTGCTGCGCCAGGGTTTTCGCATAGGCTTTGCTGGTCAGCGCCTGAGTCGGCACCTTGACGAACTCCGGGTCGCCGAGGTATTCCGAGCGGTCGGCGTAGGCATACTTCTCGGCTTCCGCCATCACCTGGATCGCATCCGCGCTGCCGAAGCCCATTTTCGCCAGGTCAAAGTTTTCCAGAATATTAAGGATCTGCACGATGTGGATACCGCCGGAGGACGGCGGCGGCATGGAATAGACTTCATAGCCGCGATAGCTGCCGCCGACCGGTTTACGCTCGATCGCACGATAGTTGGCGAGATCCGCTTTGCCAATCAGCCCGCCGTGCTGCTCCATTTCTGCCGCGATTTGATCGGCAATTTTCCCTTTATAAAACGCATCCGGCCCCTGGCGGGAAATCAGCTCCAGGCTGTTCGCCAGATTACGCTGCACCAGCTTCTCGCCTTTCTGCCACGGCGTGCCGTCGGCCTTAAAGAAGATCGCCTTGCTGTTCGGATGGTTGAGCAGCACCTCTTTGCCATAGACGCTGAGATCGTCAGCCAGCGATTCGTTGACCACAATCCCCTTGCGCGCCAGCTCCAGCGCGGGCTGGATCAGCGCGCTCAGCGGCAGCGTGCCGTACTTTTGGTTCGCCAGCGAGAAGCCCGCCACCGTGCCGGGAACGCCGGACGCCAGGTGGGAGGTCAGCGATTTTTTACTGTCGGCATTCCCCTGCGCATCGAGGAACATATCGCGGCTGGCGCGCACCGGGGCCATTTCACGGAAATCAATCGAGGTGGTGTTGCCGGAAGCGGTACGCAGCAGCATAAAACCGCCGCCGCCCAGATTGCCCGCCTGCGGATGGGTCACGGCCAGCGCATAGCCGACGGCCACCGCCGCATCCACCGCGTTACCGCCCTGTTCGAGGATCTTCACGCCGACCGCCGTGGCGGTCGCGTCCACCGAAGCCACCATGCCGTGCGCCGCTTTCACCGGATGGAAGGTATCCGCGCCGACCCCATAGGAAACCGGTGCCGCCGCCGGAGCAGGCGGTGCCGTCGGCGTATCGGTGGGGGCTGCCCCTGCGCCCTGCCAGACCAGCAGCCCGGCCAGCAGCGACCAGGACAGGCGACGCATCTTACCTTGTGTCATCATTGTTACATCCTTTAAGTTTATTTACGTTATGTTTGCCATTGATAAATATGGACAAAAATGGATATTTTGCGAATTTTGCATGAAATCAGGAGCACTCCTGGCCTCAGGGCATTGCGGTTGGCGTAAAATGAGGGAAGTAACACGGAGGAATCACAATGAAAACGAAAGTGTTAGTGATGCTTGCCGCCCTGCTGCCGCTGAGCGGTATGGCGAATATGTTAAACAACGGCAATAACCCGAATCAGCCGGGCTATAACCCCAGCACCCAGCGCATGCAGCAGCAGATGCAGACCCAGCAGTCTCAGCAGAAACTGAAACTTCAGCAGGATCAGCAGCGGCAGCAGCAGGAGCTACAGCGTAAAATTCAGGAGCAGCGCGACAGCGCCTCGCAGCGCACGTTGAATAACCAGCCGGGCCACAGCAACAACACGCTGCCGTCTAACTAACCCCGCGCGATATTGCCCGTTTTTTTACTCTCATGCCCTGTCGGTTAGCCGCCAGGGCATTTTTTCGTGGCAAACAGGCAGAGCGTCGTCGCTGACGGCAGGCTTAGCGCAGGCTTTTTTCAAATGGCAGCTCGCCGCCCTGGGCTTCGGGATCGCCTTCGAGATCGAACAGCGGCGTATAGCCCGCGGTGCCCTCAGCGAAAATCCGGTCCGATCACGTCAATGCGGTCGGTACAAATCGCATCCACGCCCCACTGCAGCAGCTGATGCGCGCGCGCCGGCTCGTTAACCGTATACACCAGAATCCGCAGCCCGGCCTGCTTCAGCTCGGCGGTGCGCTGCTCATCCAGCAGCTTGTGATTCAAATGGATGGAGAGGCAGCCCAGCGCGTCGGTCATCTGCCGCCAGTTATCATCCCACTCATGCAGCAGCAGGCCACGCGGCAGCTCCGGTGCGGCTTTCTGCGCCGCTTCCAGCGCTTCGTAAGAAAACGAGGAGAGCAGCGGTGCCACCTGATCCTGCCACAGATCGCGTGCGGCCAGCGCCACTACCCGACCGGTTTCAACTTCAAGGCCGGTAGTCGGCTTGATTTCGATATTCGCCATCAGTCGATGCTGGCGGCAGCGATCCGCCACCTGCGCCAGCAGCGGCAGGCGCTCGCCGTCGAAGGTTTTGCCAAACCAGCTCCCGGCATCCAGCTGCACCAGCTTATCCCAGGGCAGCTGCCCCGCTACGCCCCAGCCGTTGCTGGTGCGGTCGAGCGTGTCGTCGTGCAGCAGGAAAATTTCACCGTCCTGCGACAGTTTGGCGTCAAATTCAATCATCAGGTGGCCCAGCTGCGCGCCAAGATCGATAGCGGCCAGGGTATTTTCCGGGGCCAGTTTGCCGCCGCCGCGATGGGCGACAATCGGTGGGTAGGGCCAGGCACGATTAATCATTCAGTACGTTGTCCATTTTGGTCAAAGAAGTGCAGCGCGTGCGGTGGCAGATGCAGCCACAGCGTGCTGCCAGCGGCCGGGCGAAGCGAGTGCGGCAGGCGCACCACCAGCTTATGCTGGCCCCATTTGCCGTGCGCCAGGTTGTCTGCTCCCAGCATTTCCAGCGTGTCCACCACCAGCGGGATCCCGCCGGCTTCGGCAGAAGACAGCTCAATATGCTCCGGGCGAATGCCCAGCGTCAACGCCTGCCCGGCCAGCTTCGCCGATGGCGCAGCAATCGGTAAGGCAAAACGCTCATCCAGGCTGAAGCGTGACCCGTCGGCGCTGAACTGCCCGTCCAGCAGGTTCATCGCCGGTGCACCGATAAAACTGGCGACGAAGCGCGTCGCCGGTCGCTCGTAAATTTCGGTCGGCGTGCCCAGCTGTTCCAGCACGCCTTTGTTCATCACCATCACGCGCTGCGCCAGCGTCATCGCTTCCACCTGGTCGTGGGTAACGTACAGGCTGGTGGTTTGCAGGCGGCGGTGCAGCTGCTGTAGCTCAAGGCGCATCTGCACGCGCAGGCGGGCATCCAGGTTCGACAGCGGCTCATCAAACAGGAACACCGCCGGTTCGCGGACGATAGCGCGCCCCATCGCCACGCGCTGGCGCTGGCCGCCGGAAAGCTCGCGCGGACGGCGCTTCAGCAGCGGTTCCAGCTCCAGGCTGCGCGCCGCTTCCAGCACCTTTTGCCGGATCTGCTCTTTGCCCATGCCGCGAATTTTCAGGCCCCAGGCCATATTCTCTTCCACGCTCATATGCGGATAGAGCGCGTAGTTCTGAAATACCATCGCGATGCCGCGATCTTTTGGCTCTTCATCGGTAACACGACGTGAATCGATATAGATATCGCCCGTGGTCACTCGTTCCAGCCCCGCCACCATCCGCAGCAGGGTCGATTTTCCACAGCCGGACGGCCCGACCATCACCATAAATTCGCCATCCTGCACGGTCACGTCCAGCGGTTGGATGATCTGGATTTTTCCGTCGTAGGATTTGGTTACTGCC
Organism: Erwinia sp. S38; assembly: GCF_016624545.1. NCBI lineage: Bacteria > Pseudomonadati > Pseudomonadota > Gammaproteobacteria > Enterobacterales > Erwiniaceae > Erwinia > Erwinia sp. S38. The sequence continues at coordinate 104,048 of NZ_JACVTS010000016.1, forward strand.
TGAAGTCTTACACCAGCCATAGATTATTTCTCACTCTCTACCAGACCGCGCACGAACGCACGCTGCATGACTAATACGATCACCACCGGTGGGATCAGGGTTAACAGCATCGCCGCCATCACTTCATTCCACTGCGTTGGCGAACCGCTGGTGGAGATCATGCTTTTTATGCCCGCCACGGCGGTGCTCATCGACGCATCGTTGACGATCAGCAGCGGCCACAGATACTGGTTCCAGCCGTAGATAAAGGTAATGACAAACAGCGCCGCCAGATTGGTTTTCGACAGCGGCAGAACGATGTCACGGAAGAAACGCATCGGGCTGGCACCGTCAACGCGCGCCGCTTCCATCAGCTCGTCCGGCATCGACATAAAGAACTGGCGGAACAGGAAGGTGGCCGTGGCGGAAGCCATCAGCGGCAGCGTCAGGCCGCTGTAGCTGTCGAGCATATTCAGATCGGCAATCACCTGCACCGTCGGGAAAATACGCACCTCCACCGGCAGCATCAGAGTGATAAAGATCATCCAGAAAAACAGACCGCGTAGCGGGAAGCGGAACCACACCAGCGCAAATGCCGAAATGATGGAGACGCTGATTTTGCCGATGGTGATCGCCAATGCCATAAACAGGCTGTTCATCAGCATCAGGCTGAAGGCCGGGCCGCTACCGTTCACCCCCCGCACCCAGATATTGCTAATGTTTTCCCACAGGTGGCTGCCGGGGATCAGCGTCATCGGCACCTGATAAACGGCATTGTTATCCAGCGTGGCGGCCACAAAGGCCACATAGAGCGGGAACAGGATAGTCAGGATGCCGAGGATCAGCAGGGTATGGCTGAAGATATCCAGCCCGCGACGATTTTCAATCATTGGTAACGCACCTTACGCTCAACAAAGCGGAACTGAATCACCGTCAGCACAATCACCAGCAGCATCAGCACCACCGACTGGGCGGCAGAGGAAGAGAGATCCAGCCCGGCAAAGCCTTCGCGGTAAATTTTATAAATCAGCGTGGTGGTGGCCTGCACCGGACCACCACCGGTGGCGGCATCGATCACCGGGAAGGTATCGAAGAAGGCATAGACCAGATTCACCACCAGCAGGAAGAAGCTCACCGGGGTAATCAGCGGCAGCGACAGCGCGAAGAAACGCCGCACCGGGCCAGCACCGTCAATCGCCGCCGCCTCAACCAGCGACTTCGGAATCGACTGTAATGCGGCGAAGAAAAACAGGAAGTTGTAGCTCATCTGCTGCCAGATAGAAGCCAGCACAATCAGAAACATCGCCTGCCCGCTGTTCTGCGCGTAGTTCCAGTTGTAGCCCCACTGGTTCAGCAGGTGGCTGAACAGCCCCAGCCCGGGGTTAAACAGAAACATCCACAGCACCGCCGCCACGACCGGTGCCACCGCGTAGGGCAGCAGCAGCAGCGTCTGATAGGTTTTTTTCAGGCGGATAACATAGTCCACCAGCGCCGCCAGCAGCAGCGACAGCCCCATGCCGAAGAACGTCACCAGCCCGCTGAATTTGATGGTGGTCCAGAATGACTCGAGGTACAGACCGTCGCTGAACAGCCGCTCAAAGTTCTCCATACCCACAAACGTACTGGAGATACCAAACGGATCGATGCTTTGCAGCGAATACCAGAGCGCTTCGCCCGCTGGCCAGATAAAGAAAATCGCCGTAATTACCAGCTGCGGCAACAGCAGCAGATAGGGCAACAAGCGATTGTGAAAGACGGGACGGGGCTGAGCCATAGTGGATTATCTCGTGCGGAACGGGGTCGGTATTAACGGGCACATCACCGATCGCCCCACGGGAGAGATCGGTGATGTGCCTTTGCAGGCAGACCGCCGCCCGGCCCGGAGGCGAGCGGCGGTCTGCACCGGCAACAGGTTACTTCGTCTGCTGCTCGAAGCGGCGCAGCAGCTCGTTACCACGCTTAACGGCGTTATCCAGCGCGGCCTGCGGCGTTTGCTTACCGGTCCATACGCCTTCCAGCTCTTCGTCAACGATGGTACGGATCTGCGGCATGTTGCCCAGACGCATCCCTTTGGTGAACGGCAGCGGATCTTTGTTCAGCATCTGGCGAGTCGCGATATCCGCGCCCGGGTTCTTGTCGTAGAAGCCCTGCTGTTTGGTCAGCTCGTAAGCCGCCGTGGTGATCGGCAGGTAGCCGGTTTTCTGATGCCACTCGGCAGCGATTTCCGGCTTAGCCAGGAACTGCATAAACTCGGCGACGCCCTTATAGGTGGCATCGTCTTTGCCCTTCATCACCCACAGGCTGGCTCCGCCGATAATGGCGTTCTGCGGTGCGTTCGGCACGGTTTCGTCGTACGGCATCATGCCCACGCCGAAGTTAAACTTGGCGTATTTGCGGATGTCGGCCAGCGAGCCGGAAGAGGCGGTGGTGATCGCACAGTCGCCGTTGTAGAACTTGGAAGTGGATTCATCTTTACGGCCGAAGTAGGTGAAATCACCCTTCTTGTTCAGATCGGACAGCATCTGGATGTGGCGCACCTGTACCGGCTTGTTGAACTCCAGCACGGCATCGGTGCCGTCAAAGCCGTTGTTTTTGGTCGCGACCGGCAGACCGTGCCAGGCGCTGAAGTTTTCAATCTGAATCCAGCCCTGCCAGCCGCTGGCGTAGCCGCATGACATGCCCGCTTTACGCAGCGCGTCGGTATCCTTCGCCAGTTCCTGCCAGGTTTTTGGCGGCTGATCCGGGTTCAGACCGGCTTTTTTGAAGGCGTCTTTGTTGTAGTACAGCACCGGCGTGGAGCTGTTAAACGGCTGGGAAATCAGCTCGCCTTTCGAATCGCTGTAGTAACCGGCTACCGCAGGCACGAACTGCTTCGCATCCATCGCGATACCGGCTTTTTTAAAGACTTCATTAACCGGGACGATGGCTTTCGATGCCATCATTGTGGCCGTACCCACTTCATATACCTGCAATACGGCCGGTGCTTTGCCGGTACGCACGGCAGCAATACCCGCCGCCAGGCTCTGTTCGTAGTTGCCTTTGTAGGTCGGCACAATTTTGTAATCGGGGTGAGTTTCGTTAAAACGCTTCGCCAGTGAGTCAACCTCTACGCCCAGCTCGCCTTCCATCGAGTGCCAGAACGGAATTTCGGTAGCGGCCAGCGCGCTGCCGCTGAAGGTCAGTCCCAGCACCATGCTGAGAGCGGTACGACGGAATGCGGTAGATGACATATCGGTTTCCTGTGCCCGTTTTAATGATGCGCGATTCCGCGCACTGTGTGAGTCGGCAAGTAACATGCCACGGCTAAATGACAGATTAATAATAGCGATGTGACGGAAATGTGACGGTCGAATGACGGGAATTTCGAAACGCGACGGCAGAAGTGAGAGGAATGTAACAACTTTAGTCATCAACAGAGAGAAGACGATCACAGATTTAGCGCACAGTTGGCCGCACGTTCGGGGCAAAAAAAGGGCAGCCGCTTTGGCTGCCCTGGGTATTTATCCGCCGAGGTAGGCGCTTCTGACCGCCTCGTTGGCGAGCAATGCCTCACCCGTGTCTTCGAGCACCACATGACCGTTTTCGAGCACGTAGCCACGATCCGCCAGCTTCAGCGCCTGATTCGCATTCTGCTCAACGAGGAAGATGGTCATCCCCTCTTTGCGCAGCTGTTCGATGGTGTCGAAAATCTGCTGAATGATAATCGGCGCCAGGCCCAGCGACGGTTCATCCAGCAGCAGCAGGCGCGGCTGGCTCATCAGCGCACGGCCAATGGCCAGCATCTGCTGCTCGCCGCCGGACATCGTCCCGGCACGCTGAATGCGGCGCTCCCACAGGCGCGGGAAAAGCTCGTAAACGCGCTTGATGCGTTCCTGATACTGCTGACGCTCGGCAAAGAAACCGCCCATCGCCAGGTTCTCTTCCACCGTCATGCGGGAAAATACCCGGCGGCCTTCCGGCACAATGGCGATGGCTTCACGCATAATGCGCGCGGTCTGCCAGTCGGTAATATCCTGACCGTCGAAGACGATGCTGCCTTGAGTTGCGCGCGGCTCACCGCACAACGTGCCCAGGATAGTGGTTTTACCCGCACCGTTGGCACCAATCAGGGTGACAATTTCCCCCTGATTGATATGCAGGCTGACGTTATGCAGCGCCTGGATTTTCCCGTAGTGCGCGCTGATATTATTCAGAGAAAGCATAGGGTTACTCATCTTATGCCTCCCCAAGGTAAGCACGGATCACATCCGGGTTGTTACGAATTTCTTCCGGCGTACCGTTCGCCAGCGGCGTACCCTGGTTCACCACGTAAATACGGTCAGAAATGCCCATTACCAGTTTCATATCGTGTTCAATCAGCAGTACCGAGACTTTATGCTCGCCGCGCAGTTCTGCGATCAGCTCATCCAGCTCGTGAGTTTCTTTCGGGTTAAGCCCCGCCGCCGGTTCGTCCAGCATCAGGATTTCCGGGCGCGTCACCATACAGCGGGCGATTTCCAGACGGCGCTGCTGGCCGTAGGCGAGGTTACCCGCCTGACGGTTAGCCAGCTCAAGCAGCCCGACGCGCTTCAGCCAGGTGGCGGCGCGGTCCAGCGCATCGCTTTCCGCCCGGCGGAAGGCCGGGGTTTTCAGCAGGCCGGAGAAGACGCCGCTTTGCAGATGCTGATGCTGTGCCACCAGCAGGTTTTCAATCACCGTCATTTCACGGAACAGGCGCACGTGCTGAAAGGTACGCACCACGCCCATGCGGGCGATCTGCTGCCCCGGCAAACCGGCCAGCTGTTTATCGCCCAGCATGATAGAACCGCCGGTTGGCTTATAGAAGCCGGTCAGGCAGTTGAACACCGTGGTTTTACCCGCCCCGTTCGGGCCGATAAGCGAGACGATTTCCTGCGGACGGAGTTCAAGCTGAACGTTGTTGACCGCCAGCAGACCGCCAAAGCGCATCATCAGGCCATTGACTGCTAACAAAGGCTGACTCATGCCTGCTCTCCTTTTTCCGCATTTTTCAACTTCAGGTGCGGACGCTTCATCGGCAACAGCCCCTGCGGACGCCAGATCATCATCAATACCATCAATCCACCGAGCACCAGCATGCTGTACTCGTTCAGGTCACGCATCAGCTCACGCGATACCACCAGCAGTATTGCCGCAAGGATGACCGCAAACTGCGATCCCATCCCGCCCAATACCACGATTGCCAGCACGAAGGCGGATTCGGCAAAGGTGAAGGATTCCGGGCTGACGAAGCCCTGACGGGCGGCGAACAGGCAGCCGGCAAAACCGGCAAACGCGGCGCTGATGGTGAACGCGGTCAGCTTGATGCGCGTCGGGCTGAGGCCCAGCGAGCGGCAGGCGATTTCGTCTTCACGCAGCGCTTCCCATGCGCGTCCCAGCGGCATACGCAGCAGGCGGTTGATCACGAAGAGGGTGATCACCACCAGCAGCAGCGCCACCATGTAGAGGAAAATAATACGGTCGCTCGGGTCGTACTTCAGGCCGAAGAAGTTATGGAAGGTGTCCCAGCCGCCGTCGCGCACGCTGCGGTTGAATTCCAGACCGAAGAAGGACGGTTTCGGGATCTGGCTGATGCCGTTCGGGCCACCGGTGATTTCGGTGTTGTTCAGCAGCAGAATACGCACGATCTCGCCGAAACCGAGCGTCACAATCGCCAGATAGTCACCGCGCAGACGCAGTACCGGGAAGCCCAGCAGCAGGCCAAATCCTGCGGCCACCATACCGGCCAGCGGCAGCGACTGCCAGAAACCCAGGCCGTAATAGTGGTTCAGCAGTGCAAAGGTGTAGGCGCCGATGGCGTAGAAACCGCCGTAGCCCAGCACCAGCAGGCCGGATAGCCCGACGACCACGTTCAGCCCCAGGCCGAGCATCACATAAATAAGCGTCAGGGTGGCGATATCCACCGTGCCGCGTGAAACGATAAACGGCCACACCGCCGCCGCAACCACCAGCGCCAGCAGGAACAGCTTCTGTTTCGGCGTTGAGCCATCAATCCCCGGCAGCACCAGCGAAGGGCCAGAGACTTTTTTCAGGCTGCTCTGCACCAGCGGGCGCAGCATCTGGAAGATAAACACCACGCCGCAGCCGACGGCGATCCAGTTCCAGCGCACGTCTCCGGCGTTGTTAACCACCAGATGTGTACCGTCGAGATTCAGCCGCAGGCCCATAAAGAACGCGGCCAGCACCAGCAACATCAGGGAGGAAACGAGCGCATTCAGCAGGTTAAGCTTTTTCATACTTTCTCAACCTCCGGACGGCCCAGAATACCGGTTGGCATCACCAGCAGCACCACAATCAGCAGCGCGAATGACACCACGTCTTTGTACTCGGTGCTCAGATAAGCGGAGGTCAGCGCCTCGGCAATACCGAGGATCAGTCCGCCCAGCATCGCGCCTGGGATACTGCCGATGCCGCCCAGTACCGCAGCGGTGAAGGCCTTCATCCCGGCCATAAAGCCGATGTACGGGTTGATTACACCGTAGAACTGGCCCAGCAGTACGCCGGCCACCGCCGCCATCGCCGCACCAATAACAAAGGTCAGCGAGATCACGCGGTCGGTATTAATACCCAGCAGGCTGGCCATTTTCAGGTCTTCAGCACAGGCGCGGCAGGCGCGGCCCATGCGGGAATAGCGAATAAACAGCGTCAGCGCCAGCATGGCGAGGAAAGTTACCGCCCAGATAACAATCTGCATGGTAGAGATGGTGGCGGCAAAGCCGTTGCTTTCTCCCAGCGTCCACTGTCCGGTGACCAGGCTTGGCAGCGCGAGGTCACGCGAGCCCTGGGTCAGGCTGACGTAGTTTTGCAGGAAGATGGACATCCCGATAGCGGAGATCAGCGCGATCAGGCGCTTGGAAGAGCGTACCGGTTTGTAGGCCACGCGCTCGATGCTCCAGCCGTAGCAGCTGGCGATCACCACCGCCACCACAAAGCCGCAGCCGATCAGCAGCCAGCTGGCATCGATCCCCATCATCATCAATGCAGCGATGACGATAAACGAGACGTAGCTGCCGATCATATAGACTTCGCCGTGGGCAAAGTTAATCATGCCGATGATGCCGTACACCATGGTGTAACCGATGGCGATCAGCGCATAGGTGCTGCCCAACGTCACACCGTTGAACATTTGTTGCAGAAAATAGAGAAACTGCTCGGACATACCTGAATACCTTACGATTCCTCCTGCGCAGGCAGGGCAGAAGGATGAATACAACAAAGGGCCGGGCAGGCCCGACCCCAACGGGGGATAGTCATCTCGCCGCAGGGGCCAGGCAAACCTGGCCCGCAGACGGGTTTATTTCACCGCCGTGGAAGAACCATCAGCATGCCATTTGAAAACGCCGAACTCGAAGCCTTTCAAATCGCCTTTCTCATCCCAGTTGAGATCGCCCATTACGGTTGGTACCGCCGCACCGGTTTTCAGGTTGTTGGCGATATCGGCTGGCTCTTCGCTCTTGCTGCGCTCCATACCGGCAGTCAGTGACTGCAGCGCGGCATAGGTTGTCCAGACGAATGGACCGGTTGGGTCCAGTTTTTTCGCTTTCAGCGCATCAACGATTGGCTGGTTAGCCGCAACCTGATCGTAACGCTTAGGCAGCGTCACCAGCATGCCCTCTGATGCCGCACCGGCAATGTTAGACAGTGAAGAGTTGCCCACGCCTTCCGGACCCATAAACTGAGTTTTCAGGCCTGCCGCACGCGCCTGGCGCAGGATCTGGCCCATTTCCGGGTAGTAGCCGCCGAAGTAGACGAAATCGATGTTTTCTTTCTTCAGGCGCGCAACCAGCGTAGAGAAATCTTTATCACCGGCGGTGATACCTTCAAACATCACCACGTTGCCGCCGGATTTCTTCAGGCTGTCCTGAACGGAACGCGCCAGGCCTTCACCGTACTGCTGTTTGTCGTGAACCACGGCGATGCGCTGCGGTTTGATGTCGTTCAGGATGTATTTGGCGGCGGTTGGGCCCTGATCGGAGTCCAGACCGGTGGTACGCAGAACCAGCTTATAGCCACGGCTGGTCAGATCCGGTGCGGTAGCCGCCGGGGTGATCATCAACACGCCTTCATCTTCATAAATATCTGAAGCAGGCTGGGTAGAAGAAGAGCACAGGTGGCCGATCACGTAGCGGATACCGTCGTTGATCACTTTGTTAGCGACTGCAACGGCCTGTTTCGGGTCGCAGGCATCATCGTATTCCACACCGACCAGCTTGTTGCCGTTCACGCCGCCTTTGGCGTTAATATCAGCAATCGCCTGCTTGGCACCGGTAAACTCCATGTCGCCATACTGCGCCACCGGACCGGACATCGCACCCACGATCGCCACTTTGATATCTTTTGCTAACGCAGCGTGGCTCATCGCCAGGGCTACGCAGCCCGCCAGGAACGCACTACCTTTACTGATTTTCATCCGAACTTCCCCATCTGTTGTGATTTGGCTATTTTCTGCCGTCATTTTTCCTAATCGCTTTACAAAGAAAGGCTTAGGGATTAATGCGGCATTTTTTTGGTATAAAGGCGTTAAATTTCAGGTTATTAAACAGGAATATTCTGCTGTAAATCAACTGACATATTCACTAAATCGCGGATGCAGCAGCATAATAAGCTGGCATTAACGATTGCTTTTAAGACAGTTAACCAGCTTTTTATGCTGGACAATTACTAACCGAATAATGATTTACTCGGTAAATTGTTTAAATCAGAAACAGAACAGCTCGTTTTTGTACAGAAAAACTTCCACGCTTTAGTATGGTCAACTTCGCTACAATATGCCTTTCTGACCGACGAGTTTTTACAATGAAACTAACCATCATTCGCCTGCAACAATTCTCATTGCAGGACCACAGCGATCTGCAAAAAATCTGGCCGCAGGCCGATAGCCACGCGCTGGAACAGCAGCTGGATGACCAACATCAGCTCTACGCCGCGCTATTTAATGAACGACTGCTGGCGGCGGTACAGGTTGTGATTACCGGAAATGAAGGCAGGCTGTCGCAGTTGATGGTGCGGGAAGTGACGCGCCGACGCGGTGTCGGGCTGTATCTGCTGGAAGATACGCTGGCGCAGAATCCGCATATTACCCGCTGGCAGGTGGCAAACGACGGTGACGACAGCGCAGAGACTATCGCCGCCTTTATGCAGGCGGCGGGTTTTCAGTTTGATGCGGAACTACAGCACTACATCTACCAGCAGAGTAAATAGAACACCGCCAGAATCAGCAGCACGCTGAGCACCATATTGCGCACCCGCGCGGCAATCAGCACGCCCGCCAGTGCGCCATACAGATAGGGATTATCGCTCAGGGCACGGACTTCACCGTGATTCAGCAAAATAATCGGCCCGCAGATCGCGGTCAGCAGGCAGGGCGCGGAATATTTCAGCGCTTCGCGGATCGCTGCGGGCAGCCTGACCGGCACCGCCGGTTCAAGGAACAGATAGCGGTTAAAAAACACGACCGCCGCCAGCGTTAACAGTAAAAACCAGCTCATCATGCCTCCTGCCGCAAACGGGCAATCATTACCGAACAGAACATGCCGCACACCCCGGCAATCGCAATGGCCCCTTCTATCTGATACAGGCTGAGCACCATCGACAGCAGCAGCGAAACGATCACGCCGCACAGCACGTTAAGGTTTTTTATCATCGGCACCACGATGGTGATAAAGGTAGCGACGATCGAGAAATCAAGATGGTAGCGATCCAAATCCGGGATCGAGGACGCCATGGCAATCCCCATCAGGCTGAACAGCGCCCAGCTGAGATAAAACGTCAGCCCTGCGCCAATCAGATAGCCCGGCGTCAGCTTCTCTTTAGGCTGCGCGCAGCTCAGAGCAAACAGCTCGTCGGTCAGCAGAAAACCGATCGGCAGGCGATAGCGCGTTTTCAGCACTGACACCGTTTCACGCATCGTCAGGCCGTACAGAAAATGTTGGGCGGTGATAAAAAACACCGAAATGACAATAGTCGCCACGCTGGCACCGGACAGCATCAGTCCGAGCGTCACCAGCTGCGCCGCGCCGGCGAAAATCACCGTCGACATGGCGATACTTTGCGACAGGCTCAGCCCGCTCTGAATGGCCATAGATCCCGCCAGGATGCCCCACGGCACCACAGACAGGCAGAGCGGCAGCATGCCGCTGGCTCCGCGCCAGAAGCCGGACCACGGCGCGGGCTGCGGGGGAGAAAGGGAAGTAACGGGATGATTCATCTGACGGCTCCTGAGTAAATTCAGCAGCAGTGTGGCAGGCAGCGTCGGCGGAGGATTGAATAAAATTGCCTGAAGAGGCTGTGCTTCTGTTTATCCCCGGCGGCCCCGTTTCAACGCCTGCACGTATTCGCCAGGCGTCACGCCCATCGAGTTTTTGAAATGGCGGGTGAAATGGCTTTGATCGGAGAAACCGCACAGGCTGGACGCCTGAGCAATAGTTTCCCCCTGCTTCAGCCGTGCCTGCGCCTTCTGCAACCGGGCCTGCACCAGCCAGGCGTGCGGCGTCATGCCGATGCTTTTCTTAAACTGGCGCAGGAAGTGCCAAGGGCTGAGACAAGCGACATCAGCGAGCTGCTGCAGTGACCAGTTCTTTTCCGGGCAGCTGGCCATCAGCTCCTGCACCGGCAGCACCGCGCGGCAGGCATCGGCCAGGTCGGGCGGCACAACGCGCGTGCGGCTGTAGCGCATCACCAGCCAGGAGAAGGCCGTCAGCAGCAGAGACTCTTTCAGCAGGCTGTTGCCCTGCTCCGGCAGCAGCGAGAACACCAGCCGCAGCTGGGCGGACAGCAGCGGATCGTGCAGTACCGCGTCGGGGAACCACGGCACCGGGCCTGGCTCGCTGCCTGCCGACAGCCGGGCGAAAAGATCGGGATGAGGATAGATAGCGCGATAGGACCAGCCGCCCGCCACTTCCGAGCAGCCGGTGTGCACTTCATCGGCGTTAACCAGAATGATATCGCCGCTCGGCGCTACGTGATCGCCCCCGGATCGCCAGAAGCGCTGCGCGCCGGTTTCAATCACCCCAACGCAGAAAGTGTCATGCACGTGGCGGGGAAAGCGGCGATGGCGATAGCTGGCATCCAGCATATTCATGCCGTTGAATTCCTCCACGCAGAACAGCGTGGCGCGCTCCTGCGGCGTGTTCAGCGTCTCCATTTTCCCTCTCCCGCTTTTGAATAAAATTGCTGTGCTGGTTGGTTTATTCTGACAACAAAAAACCGCCCCTGGAGGCGGTTTTTTTGTCTGGGCATCGCAGACGCCCGAAACATTACGCTCAGGCTTCGATAGCCATACGCAGTTTCTTCATGGCGTTCTTTTCCAGCTGACGAACGCGCTCTGCGGAAACGCCGTAGCGATCGGCCAGCTCCTGCAGCGTGGTTTTGTTGTCGTCGTCCAGCCAGCGCGCGCGAATGATGTGCTGGCTGCGTTCGTCCAGCCCCTGCATCGCGTCGGACAGCTTATCGGCAGCGTGATCTTCCCAGTTATCTTCCTCGATGCCGTTGGCAAAGTCAGAAGTTTTATCCTGCAGATAGAGCATCGGTGCCATAGAACGGCCTTCGCCTTCATCTTCCGGCGTTGGGTCAAAGGTCATGTCCTGCGCGGCCATGCGCGATTCCATTTCGCGAACGTCTTTGCTGCTCACGCCCAGCTCGCGTGCCACCATTTCGACTTCGTCCTGGTTAAACCAGCCCAGACGCTGCTTGGTTTTGCGCAGGTTAAAGAACAGCTTACGCTGAGCTTTGGTGGTGGCGACTTTGACAATACGCCAGTTGCGCAGCACGTATTCATGAATCTCGGCTTTAATCCAGTGCACGGCAAAGGAAACCAGGCGCACACCCACTTCCGGGTTAAAACGGCGCACGGCTTTCATCAGGCCGATATTACCTTCCTGAATCAGGTCTGCCTGCGGCAGGCCGTAACCGGAGTAGTTACGAGCAACATGAACAACAAAGCGCAGGTGAGACAGGATCAGCGTCTTAGCTGCTTCCAGATCGCCCTGGTAATGCAGCCGTTCAGCCAACGCTTTTTCCTCTTCTGCCGTCAGCATAGGCCAGGCATTAGCCGCCCGGATATAGGAATCCAGGTTGCCTAAAGGAGCAATAGCTAAAGTTTGCATTTCTTTGGTCATTCAAACCCTCTCAGTGTTTAGCATCGTGACTACGTCAGATCCTGACGCGACTGATACCCTACGCGAAGTACAGCGCTAAATAGAAAGCATTCCGTGCGAATATCAATCTCTACAGGGATAAGACGCCGAAGTTATCCACAAGTTCAATTTTAATCAGGGATAATTTATACACGTTCTTAATGCCGTTGGCGAGTGCCGGATGAACAGCGGGAAGCGATGCGTTTTAACTTCCTCTGCGGCAAACGCTGATGCAGCAGAGGAAGATTATATCAAAAAAACGTGTAGAGGGGTTACTGCGGCGTAAATCGACGTAAATGTTGTACCGTCGCCAGCCAGGCGGCAATCCAGCCGATCATCGCAGCAATCAGCAGCAGCAGCAGGCTTTCATCCCACGTCATGCCATGCAGAACAAAGGTGGTGCCGAACACCGTCGCAACCTGAGCCACAACGGACTCCAGCCGCATGACCAGCACACCGGAAAGCACCAGCGACAGCAGTGCACCGCTGAAGCCCAACAGCGCCCCGCCGTACAAAAACGGACGCAGCACGAAGCCATCGGTCGCACCGATCAACTTCTGCACGTTAATGGTATCGCGGCGGGCAAAGATGCTGAGCCGCACGCTGTTGCCGATCACCAGGAACACCGCCACGATCATCAGGATACCGATCATCGCCGCTACCTGCCCGACCAGTCCGGTCAGCGCAGCCAGCCGCGCAAACCAGCTGTCATCCATTTTCACTTCGTCCACGCCTTCCACTTTCGACACCCGCTCGCGCAGGCTGTCCATGGTGTTGGAGCTTTGGAAGTTGAGCTTCGGAGTAATAATCGCCACCGCCGGCAGCGGATTTTGCTCCAGCATATCCATCGCACCGCCGAAGCCGGACCAGTTACGGAACTCGCCCAGCGCCTCTTCGCGCGACAGATAATTCACTTTATCCACGCCGTCTTCGGCTTTGAGCTTCGCCACCACGCCTTCAGCCGCATCGTCATCCAGCGTTTTGCTGAAATAAACGGTGAGCTGCGGGGCCGGATACCACTGATCCGCCGCGGTGCTGACGTTTTTCCACACCATATAGCACACGCTGGGCAGGGTAAGCGAAATGGCGATCACCATCACCGTCAGCAGCGTAGCCAGCGGCTGACGCCACATTTCAGACAGCGAACCGCGCATCGCATAGCGCCACTGTTCCTGCCAGCCGCCCTTCAGCGCTTTGCTTTTGGACGGCATTTTAGGCTTTGCGGCTTTCGCTGCGGCCGGGCGGGCGTTACGTTTATTCACCACGATAACCTCCGTGCAGACGGCCCTGGTTCAGCGTCATCAGGCGGTAGTTACGGCGGGCAATCAGCCCCATATCGTGGGTGGCCATTAATACGGTGACGCCCACGCGGTTGAACTCTTCAAACAGCCGCAGGATATCCTCAGACAGCGCTTCATCAAGGTTACCGGTCGGCTCATCCGCCAGCAGCACCGCTGGCTTATTCACCACCGCACGGGCAATACCCACGCGCTGCTGTTCACCGCCGGACAGCTGAATGGGAAAACTCTTCGCTTTGTCGAGCAGGCCAACCTTATCCAGCGCGGCCGACACGCGGCGGCGGATATCTTCCCCGCTGGCACCGGCGATAATCAGCGGGATCGCGACGTTGTCATAGACCGAACGATCCATCAGCAGATGGTGATCCTGGAATATCATGCCGATCTGGCGGCGCAGAAACGGCACTTCGCGGCTTTTCAGACGGCTGATATCGTGGCCGCTGAACCAGATATGCCCGGCGCTCGGGCGCTCAATGCCACAAATCAGCTTCAGCAAGGTGCTTTTCCCTGCCCCGGAATGTCCGGTCAGAAACGCCATTTCGCCGGGGCGCAGATGAAAATCTACCCCCTGCAGCGCTTGCCGACCGCCGAGATAAGCCTTACTGACTTCTTCAAAGCGAATCATCCTAAATTAATCCTCTCGGGCAAATAGTGCCTCTATAAAATCGTCAGCCTTAAACGATCGCAAGTCTTCAATACTTTCACCTACGCCAATATAGCGGATAGGAATGTTAAACTGGTCAGCCACCGAGAAGATCACCCCCCCCTTCGCCGTGCCGTCAAGCTTGGTCAGCGTAATGCCGGTCAGGCCAACGGCTTCATGGAACAGTTTAGTCTGGCTGATAGCATTCTGTCCGGTGCTGGCATCAATGGTCAGCATAACCTCATGCGGCGCATCCTCATCCAGCTTCTTCATCACGCGGGTGATTTTCTTCAGCTCTTCCATCAGATGCGATTTATTCTGCAGACGACCGGCGGTATCGGCAATCAGCACGTCCACACCGCGCGCCTTCGCTGCCTGAATGGCGTCAAAGATCACCGAGGCGGAATCCGCACCGGTATGCTGGGCCAATACCGGAATATTGTTGCGCTGGCCCCACACCTGCAGCTGCTCCACCGCCGCCGCACGGAAGGTGTCACCCGCCGCCAGCATCACCGATTTGCCTTCGGCCTGGAACTGGCGCGCCAGTTTACCAATCGTCGTGGTTTTACCTACGCCGTTAACGCCCACCATCAGGATCACAAACGGCGTCTTGCCGCTGACGTCCAGCGGTGCTTCAACGGTAGACAGGATGCCCGCCATCTCGGTTTTCAGCAGGCCGTACAGCGCTTCGGCATCGCGCAGATCCTTACGGCTGGCCTGAGCGGTCAGGTTAGCAATAATACGGCGGGTGGTTTCCACACCCACGTCGGCAATCAGCAGCTGTTCTTCCAGCTCTTCAAACAGATCGTCATCAATTTTTTTGCCGCGGAACAGGCCGATAAAGCCGGAGCCGAGGTTCTGGCGGGTTTTCACCAGGCTGCGCTTCAGGCGGGCGAAGAAGCCTTCCTTCGTCGGGCGAACCTGCTCGGCGGTAGCGGCAGCTTCGGCTTCAGCGCGGGCAGCGGCTTCCGCTTCAGCACGAGCGACGGCTTCCGCTTCAGCACGAGCGACGGCTTCCGCTTCAGCACGGGCAGCGGCTTCCGCTTCGGCACGGGCAGCGGCTTCCGCTTCGGCACGGGCAGCGGCTTCCTCTTCAGCACGGGCAGCAGCTTCGGCTTCAGCACGAGCGGCGGCTTCAGCTTCTGCACGAGCAACGGCTTCTGCTTCAGCACGGGCAGCAGCTTCGGCTTCAGCGCGGGCAGCCTCTTCCGCTTCAGCGCGGGCAACGGCTTCTGCTTCAGCACGAGCGGCAGCTTCCGCATCAGCACGAGCAGCCGTTTCCGCATCAGCACGGGCAGCGGCTTCGGCTTCGGCGCGAGCGGCAGCTTCAGACTCCGTACGGGCAGCCGCTTCCGCTTCAGCACGGGCGGCGGCTTCGGCTTCCGCCGTAGAATCAGCAGCAGGTTGCGGGTCTAACGTTTCTTTTACGTCTTCCTGCTGTGCCTTGTCTTCACGCCCCAGACCAAGCCAGGAAAAAAAGCCACGTTTTTTATTCTTTGCCATGGTGCAACCACACTCCTCGCGGGAAAAACCGTACCGGTCCGAAAATAAGCGAAAACTGTCTCTCGCAACCGCACGCGGGCGTCACAGTGCGGTTGCGGGAGACAGCCTAATCAATCCCTTAGTCTAACACTTTCTGCTGAGTGCATTACAGTTCCCTTTTTACGTTTCCTCAGCCCGGTTAGCCCGTTAAACTGTGCAACAAATTATTAAGAGTTCAGTACGATGATTAAGAAAACCCGCAGCGGCGCAGCCGGGCAAATACGCATTATTGGGGGCCTTTGGCGAGGCCGTAAGCTGCCGGTTCCGGACAGCACTGGCCTGCGCCCCACCACGGATCGCGTTCGCGAAACGCTATTTAACTGGCTGGCCTCCGATATTCAGGAAGCCCAATGCCTTGACTGCTACGCCGGCAGCGGCGCACTGGGGCTGGAAGCGCTATCTCGCCATGCGGCCAGCGCCACCCTGCTGGAACTGGAGCGCCCGGTAGCCCAGCAGCTGGAAAAAAACCTCGCCACGCTGGGGGCTAAAAACGGCAGGGTCATCAACACCAACACGCTGCAGTTTCTTGCTCAGAAAGGCGATGCGCATCATCTGGTGTTTATCGATCCGCCTTTCCGCAAGGGACTATTGGAAGAAACCGTCACTCTGCTGGAAAACAACGGCTGGCTGAGTGATGAAGCACTGATCTACGTTGAAAGTGAAGTTGAACATGGCCTGCCGCCGGTGCCGGTAAACTGGCAGCTGCATCGGGAAAAAGTTGCCGGCCAGGTGGCGTACCGTCTCTATATCCGGCATGCCATTGCAGAACTTTCGCCCTCAGAGGCGTAATCAATACTATTGCCTGCAACACAGGCTCGGAGAATTAACATGTTAATTAATGCAGGCCGTCTGCTGATGGTCTTTGTCTGGGGTTTTTTGCTGCTGAACGTTGTTCACCCGTTCCCTAAACCGCTGACCCACTTCGTTAACGTCGCGCTGTTCTTTATGGTGATTATGCACGGCCTACAGCTGGTGCTGATGCGCTCAACGCAGCCGAAAGAGTCCCCGAAGCTGAGCGGTTTTACCCAGGCGAAAATTTTCTTCTTCGGCGTGTTTGAGCTGCTGGCCTGGCAGAAGAAAAACTTCCCAAAACAGTAATCTCCCGCTCGGAAAATCAGCCGCAGGTTTCAGGCGGCGTTCCACCTTCTGTTAACAGTCGGAAGCCGAACAGGGAGTAAAGCGGATAAAACGTGTTCCCTGTACCTGTAGCTCGCCACGGCTGCCTTTATCGATCTGATGATAATCACTGGCGCCCAGCGCCAGCTTGATGTCTTCTGCGCCATTCAGCGGATGAAACCACGCCTCATAACGCATGTCTTCCACCGGGATTTGGTCACGCTGGCGCGAGCGCCGATCCGGTGCCAGATATTCCCGTTTCGTTTTCACTTCCACCATCAGGCTGCGCACGGGGGAGGCATCATTGGCGGCATTTTCCCGCCGCTGCTTGATAAATTGCCGTGTTGCCAGCACGGCGATCAGCGCAACCACAACCAGAAAAATTATCGGTGGCTTCATAGAACGGTTTTCTCCAGGGATACGGGGAACAGCACGCGATAAGCATACAACCGGACCAGGATGATTGTCACACCGCTGTCGGGTGGCCTAAACTGGGCTGAGTTGTGGAGTTTTTCGTCAATACAGGGAAAAATTATGATCTGGTCTTTTCTCGCTGTGCTTTTTTCCGGCTGGTTATACGTCGATGCCTCTTACCGCGGCCCGCAGTGGCAGCGCTGGGTATTCAAACCCGTTACACTTCTTCTTCTGCTGGCCTGGGCCTGGCAGGCACCCGTACTGAAAACCACCGACTATCTGATCCTGCTTGGCCTGCTGGCAACGCTGCTGGGCGATGCCCTGACCCTGCTGCCTGAACGCCGCATGCTGTATGCCATCGGCGCGTTTTTCCTTTCTCATCTACTGTATACCCTGTTCTTCGCCAGCCAGATGACGCTGAGCTTTTTCTGGCCGCTGCCGCTGGCGCTGCTGATTATCGGCGGCCTGCTGATTGCCACGGTCTGGAGCCGGCTGGAGGAGCTGCGCTGGCCGGTGTGCACCTTTATCGGCATCACCCTGCTGATGGTCTGGCTGAGCGCCGAGCTGTATGTCTTCCGCCCGACCGACTACAGCTTCACGCTGATGGTGGGTGCCTCCCTGCTGCTGCTGGCCAATATCGTCTGGTTGGTCAGCCACTATCGCTGCCGCTTTAACGCCGATCGGGCGATTATTGCCGCCTGCTATTTTTCCGGTCACTTTATGATTGTGCGTTCGCTGTGGCTGTAGGGCTTGACTCTGGAGTGGACTCCAAAGTGTAAGATAGCTTTATGGCGGGCACTCACGCCCGCCGCTATCTTTCAGGAGGCGCTATGCACTCGCATTCTACTTGCAGCTGTGGTCACGACCACGCCCCCCATCAGCACGGTTGCAGCACTTCGGCCAAACGTCCCGTTATCCGCAAAATCACCGCGATTAGCACAGCCAGCGTAGAAACGCCCTGCTGTGGCGATGCCTCCTGCAGTTCGGGAGACACCGCCGACGACGAGGGCGACAGGCGAGCGGGACTCTCCCGCTACAGCTGGCAGGTTCAGGGTATGGACTGCCCAAGCTGCGCGCGCAAAGTCGAAACCGCCGTACGGCAGCTAAGCAGCGTGGATCGGGCCCGCGTGGTCTTTTCCAGCGAAAAGCTGGTGGTTGATGCCAACAGCGATGTGCGTAATGACGTTGAGAAAGCCGTGGCCCGCGCAGGTTTCCAGCTTCAGCGCAGCGATGCGCCAGACGCCGCTAAAACCGCCCAGCCCGTCCCCGGATTTTGGCAGGAGAACCGCAGCCTGATCCTGCTGGCCGTTCTGATGGCCGCCAGCTGGCTGCTGAACAGCATCAACCCCGCAGCAGGCCAGCTTGCCTTTATTGCGACTACGCTTGTCGGCGTCTGGCCGATTGCACTCAGCGCACTGCGCCTGATGCGCAGCGGTTCCCCCTTCAGTATCGAAACCTTGATGAGCGTGGCGGCGATTGGCGCATTGTTTATTGGCGCAACGGCCGAAGCCGCGATGGTGCTGCTGCTGTTTATGCTGGGTGAAAGGCTGGAATCCTTTGCCGCCAGCCGGGCGCGTAAAGGCGTAACCGCACTGATGGCGCTCAAGCCTGACCAGGCGGTGCGCATCAATGATTCCACCCGTGAGAACGTACAGGTCAGCGCCCTGCGCCCGGGCGATTGTATTGAAGTTGCCGCCGGGACGCGTCTGCCTGCGGATGCCCGGCTGCTCAGCCCGTTTGCCAGCTTTGATGAAAGCGCACTTACCGGTGAATCAATCCCTGTTGAACGCCAGAAGGGAGAATCCATTGCCGCCGGTAGCCTGAGCGTGGATCGTCTGGTGCAGCTGGAAGTGGTGTCGAAACCGGGCGAAAGCGCCATCGACCGCATTCTGCATCTGATTGAAGAAGCGGAGGAGCGACGTGCACCGATTGAACGCTTCCTCGATCGCTTCAGCCGTGTCTATACCCCGGTGATTATGGCGCTGGCGCTGGCCGTTGCCGTTATCCCGCCGCTGCTGATGGGCACGGAATGGCAGCCGTGGATCTATAAAGGGTTAACGCTGCTGCTGATCGGCTGCCCGTGTGCGCTGGTGATCTCCACCCCTGCCGCGATTACGTCCGGGCTGGCGGCGGCGACCCGCCGCGGGGCGTTAATTAAGGGCGGCGCGGCGCTGGAAAGCCTGGGTAGCGTTCGCACTATCGCCTTTGATAAAACCGGTACGCTCACCGAGGGTAAGCCCCGGGTCACCGCCATTCAGCCGTTTGCACAGCAGGATGAAGCGTGGCTGCTGTCAACGGCAGCGGCGATTGAGCAGGGTTCCTCGCATCCGCTGGCGCAGGCCATTGTCGCTGCCGCCGCAGAGCGCAGGCTAACTTTACCTGCCGCCACGGAACAGCGGGCGCTTGCCGGTAGCGGAGTGGAAGCAATAGTGAGCAATCGCTTACTTTCAATCACTGCGCCGTCAAAAGTCGATGCAGAACGGCTGGCTCAACATCGATCCGCCGTTGAAGCGCTGGAAAGCGCGGGCAATACGGTGGTGATCCTGCACGATGCAGAGCAGCTTTATGGCCTGATCGCGCTGCGCGATACCCTGCATGAAGATGCCAGAAACGCGCTGGCAGAACTAAAAGCAATGGGCATTCAGGGTGTGATGCTGACCGGAGATAATCCACGGGCTGCGGCGGCTATTGCCGGTGAACTGGGCATTGACTACCGCGCCAGCCTGCTGCCGGAAGATAAGGTGGCGGCGGTCAGCGCGCTTAACCAGCAGCAGCCGGTGGCGATGGTTGGCGACGGCATCAACGATGCGCCAGCCATGAAGGCGGCAACGATTGGTATTGCAATGGGCAGCGGCAGCGATGTGGCGCTGGAAACGGCTGACGCGGCGCTGACCCATAACCGGCTCACCGGGCTGGCGGCGATGATTGGCCTGTCGCGTGCCACTCACGCCAATATTCGCCAGAACATTACCATCGCGCTGGGGCTGAAGGCGGTGTTCCTGCTGACCACCCTGCTGGGGATCACCGGGCTGTGGCTGGCGGTGCTGGCGGATTCGGGTGCAACGGCATTAGTGACCGCTAACGCCCTGCGGCTGCTGCGCCGCAGATCGTAGCTGTAGCCAGGGCGCAAACTATTCGCCCCGAGCCGTTAATTCAGGGGAGCCGCAAAGGCTCCCTTAAACGCCCTTCTTCAGCAGATAACGATATGGTAGCGCGTCGGTATTCTGCGCCAGCAGCGTATGCTCCATAAATCGGCAGAAACCGGGGATATCGCGCGTAGTCGCCGGGTCGTCAGCAATAATCAGCAGCGTTTCGCCCTCCTGCATATGACGCACGGTTTTGCGCACCATCATGACCGGTTCCGGGCAGCGCAGGCCCAGCGCATCAAGGGTCTTATCGGGGTTAGCGAAAAGGTCGCTCATGGGATTCTCAACAGTAATGATAACAAACAGCCGCTATTCTACCGCCGGACGGCCGGGGCGCAACAGCGCTATCGGACGATAACGTTTGCGCTAAAATTAACCATTGCAATAGCAGCACAACCGGGTAATATGCCGCAAAATCGCGCAAGCGACCGATGTGCTGCCGTCAATACGGCCGGTGCGTCTTAAATTTAAACTGGGTTCCCTCACCCCATTGATCTTAAAAAGGCTCAATATGATCGCATTTACTTCGCGTCAGCGTACTCACGCGCTGATCTGGCTCAGTCTGTTTCATCTGCTGGTGATTACCTCCAGCAACTATCTGGTCCAGCTGCCGGTTTCCATTTTTGGTCTGCACACCACCTGGGGCGCGTTCAGCTTCCCGTTTATCTTCCTTGCCACCGATCTGACGGTGCGGATTTTCGGTGCCCCGCTGGCGCGTCGCATTATCCTGGCGGTGATGATCCCGGCCCTGTTTATCTCCTACCTGATTTCCGCGCTCTATTTTCAGGGGGAATGGCAGGGAGTGGACTCACTGAAAGAGATGAATATCTTTGTAGCCCGCATCGCCTGTGCCAGCTTTATGGCCTACGCGCTGGGTCAGATCCTCGATATTTATGTCTTTAACCGCCTGCGGCAGAAAGCCGCCTGGTGGATGGCACCGGCGGCGGCGATGTTCCTTGGCAATATCAGCGATACGGCAGCCTTCTTCTTCATTGCTTTCTACCAGAGCACCGATCCGTTTATGGCAACCCACTGGGTAGAGATCGCCATGGTGGATTACTGCTTTAAAGTCATGATCTGCATGATTTTCTTCCTGCCTGCCTATGGCCTGCTGCTCAACGCCACGCTGAAGCGATTAGCAGAAAAATCCAATGGTCCACAGGTTAATTTTGGGTAAGCTGGTTACACACAATGTCACGCAAGATAAGTTGCTTTTACACGCTGAATGCTATTGTATAAGTGCCTGATATCTTAAGTGATGACTAACAAAGGGACCCTGATGCGTAACCTACTGAAATATGCCGGAGTAAGTTTACTGGTAGTTGGCCTGGCCGCCTGCGATGGCAAGAGTGACACCGCCGCTGCGGATAAAAATGCCAGCAGCCAGGCAAGTCAGAGCAGCCAGACCGTTTCACTGATGGACGGCAAACTGAGCTTCGCGCTACCTGCCGGCATGAGTGACAAAAGCGGCAAGCTGGGTACTCAGGCCAATAATATGCACGTTTACGCCGATGAATCAGGCCAGAAAGCGATCATTGTCATCGAAGGCGACAGCAGCAACGATACGCTGGAAGACCTGTCAAAACGCATGATCGAGCAGCAGCGTAGCCGCGCGCCTCAGCTGCAGGTGGTGACCAATAAAGAAATTACCGTTAACGACCAGCAGCTACAGCAGCTGGATACGGTGATCTCCGCTAACAATCAGACCGTCTGGTCTTCGCTGGTGATGGGCAAAGTGGATGGCAAACTGCTGACGCTGCAAATTTCCCTGCCGGGAGATGACCAGCAGTCCGCACAGACCGAAGCGGGAAATATCCTGAAAACGCTGCAGCTGAAGTAATACTGCGCTCACAAAAAAACCTCCCATCTTCGTCATCGGGCTTCAACAGAAGCCCGTTTCAGAAGTGGGAGGTTTTTTTACGTCAGGCGCTTACAGACCGGCCGTTTCGCGAATGTATTTACGTGCTTTTACCGCGTATTCAAACGGGTTAGCCAGCGCAGGGTCCTGCTCGGCTTCCACTACCATCCAGCCTTTGTAGCCGAAATCGTCGAGGATTTTGAACACCGGTTTGAAATCAATCACGCCGTCGCCCGGAACGGTAAAGGTGCCTTTCTTCACGCCGTCCAGGAACGACAGCTTCTGGCTTCTGACCTGATCGACGATTTCATCACGCACGTCTTTCAGGTGCACGTGGTTAATGCGCGGCAGATACTTGGTCAGAATCGCCAGCATCTTCTCCTGGCTGCCTTCTGAGTAATAGGCGTGGCCGGTATCGAACAGCAGATAAACGTCGTCGTTGGTTTCCGCCATAAAGCGATCCACTTCTTCCGTGGTCTGGATGCCGGTGCCCATATGGTGATGCAGACCCACCGTCATGCCCTTCTCTGCGGCCAGTTTTGCCAGCTCGTTGTAGCCTTCGGTAGTCAGACGCCACTGCTCATCGGTAAAGACCGGCTTCTCTTCCAGCACCGCTTTGGTGGTGCCCTGAATGCTCAGGCTCTGCTCGGAGCAGCCAATCACTTTCGCCCCCATCGCATGCAGGAAGTCACGATGGTTGATAAACTCGTCGATGGTCTTCGCTTTGTCGCCGTTGGCGAAGAAGGTGCTGAACCAGGCGTTAACGATCTGAATGCCACGAATATCCAGCATCGGCTTCAATACTGCCGGATCGCGCGGGTATTTGCTGCCCACTTCGCTGCCAACAAAACCGGCCAGCGCCATTTCGCTGACGATCTGCTGGAAGGTGTTCTCTTTACCCAGCTCCGGCATGTCATCGTTAGTCCAGCCGATCGGGGCAATAGCCAGTTTGACGTTATCTTTGTTCATGATCCTACCTCTGGTGTTCACCGGGCGGCCACAACCGCCCGCTGTTATTTCCGCAGCAGTTCACGCTCGATCAGTTCGCGCGTAGCAACCGCTTCAACGTTCATTTCTTCCGGATAACCGAACAGCGCTGCGGCGATAATCGGATCGCCACCCACTTTGAAGGTTTGCTCAGCAAACTTCATATCGCGCAGAGTCTGGAACAGCGTAGGGAAATCAACCTCACCTTTACCCACGGCAACATGCTGGTGAATCGTGGCGTCCACACCCGGTGGGTTCACGATATAGCGGCAGTGCTTGGTATGGTTCATGGTGTCAGCAATCAGCACGTGGGACAGATCGGCACCGGCGTACTCCAGCATTGGCTTCACATCGCCCTTGCCTTTGTCGTAGAAAAAAGTGTGCGGTGCGCTGTACAGGTACTTCACGTTCTCACTGCGGAACGATTTCACAATATCGGCCGTTTCATTGCTGTTTTCGCAGAAATCCCACGGATGTGACTGGATTTCGATGCGGATGCCTTCGCGTTCAACGATAGGCAGCAGCTCTTCCATGGAGCGATAGAACATCTCTTCACAAATTTCTGGTTCGTTCGGGTTACCGGAAAGTTCGGTATTAATAACCTGCACACCGGTTTCTACCGCGATCTCAATCATACGTTTCCAGTTGCGAACGGCAGCCTGGCGGCGTGCCTCGTCGGGACCGGACCAGCGATAAACCACGATGTATGAGGAGATCTCTAACCCGGTAGCACGCAGCGCGTTTTTGTACTCGGTGATAATTTCGCGGCTGGCTTTAGGATGCTTGTAGAACGGGTTGATCTGTGGATGCGGGGACTGCTCAATATATTTGTAGCCCCAGTCAGCCACCTGGTGAACCATTTTTGTGATGCCCAAATCTCGAATGACATCCACATCAAAGGCAATTTTCATCAGACTCTCCGTGATTAAATCAGTACGCTGTTTTACGGTTTCCCCTGCTCACCGGCAGGGGAAGGTGCGGTAGCAGCGCGGCAATTAGTTGTAGAACGCCGGGCGCTCTGGCAGTTCCACCGGCTC
This sequence comes from Erwinia sp. S38, assembly GCF_016624545.1. Taxonomy (NCBI): domain Bacteria; kingdom Pseudomonadati; phylum Pseudomonadota; class Gammaproteobacteria; order Enterobacterales; family Erwiniaceae; genus Erwinia; species Erwinia sp. S38. Next base: position 128,220 of record NZ_JACVTS010000016.1, read on the forward strand.
AATCGCCCCGCTGTTCTGCGCTTTATGGCAGGCATCAGCGGCGACGGAAGCGGCATAGCCGTCCCAGGCGGATGGCCCGGTCAGCTTGCCTGCGGTGGCATCATTAATAAACGCCTGTAACTCAACGTCATAGGCATCGATAAAGCGGTCTTTCCAGTCGGTCAGAATGGCGGTAGAAAGCTGCGCGTTCTTACGCATCTGCACAGCAGACGGCTCTGGCAGCTTAGCAATACCTTCTTCACCGACCACTTCGCACTGGATGTCGTAGCCGTATGCGCAGTTAACGAAGATTTCAACGTCAATGCGGATACCTTTACGGGTTTCAAACAGCACGATCTGTGGATCTTTCAGTTTTGCATGGGTTTTGGAGGTTACGCGTGGGAAGACAACCTGTACAGATTTGTAGTCGTCTTCGGTCAGCCAGCGCAGTACATCCAGCTCGTGGATCAGCGTGTTAGTAATCGCCATATCGGTAGTGTAGTTCTCCGGTACGGTCGGGTTACGGTGCGCGCAGTGCAGCATCAGCGGCTCACCGATCTCACCATCGGTAATCACTTTTTTCAGCGCGCGGTAGCCGGCGTCATATGGGCGCATAAAGCCAACCTGCACCAGGCGCTTACCGAATTTAATCTCTGCATCCACCACGCGGCGGCAGCCTTCAGCGGTCATCGCCAGCGGTTTTTCACAGAACACTGGCTTACCGGCAGCGATTGCAGCCAGCGTGTACTCTTCGTGCGTTGGGTCCCATGAGGTCACCAGCACGGCATCCACGTTGGAAGAGTTCACCACGTCGTGGCCGTCTGCATAAACTTCAGCATTCAGACCCAGACGCGCAACGGCCGCTTTCGCGCCTTCCACGTTGATATCAGAGACGGCCACAACCTCTGCGCCCTGCAGCACTTTGCTGCAGCGACGGATATGTTCCTGACCGATGGCACCAGCACCAATAACACCTAACTTTAACGTCATGATCGATCCTTACTTGAGTAGGGGGTAAAAGCGGGCTAAGCAGCCCGCGCTTTAAAGGCAAAAAAGAACAGCAAAAGGAACAATAAAAAATGCGTTATTAATATTCGCGAGCCTGGTCGATATGTTCGTTAAGCTTACGGGCAACGGCATCCACTCGCTCAGAGTCGGAAACCTGTGCTCCGCCCACGCGCCACCAGCTGAAATACTTGTGGATCATGGTTTTCGGCAGAACTTTAATATCGAACAGAGTGGAAACAGTCTGCTTCTGCGCATCAATCAGCGCGGCCTTCAGCTCTTCCAGCGTGGTAATACGGTAAGTTTTGCAGCCGTAGCCTGCGGCAATCGCGGCGAAATCAATCGGTACAAAGCCACCGTTCAGCTTGCCGGTTTCCGCATTACGGAAGCGGAACTCGGTGGTGAAGCTGTCCATACCGTGTTCCATCTGCAGGTTGTTAATGCAGCCGTTGGTCATGTTATCCAGCAGCACGACGTTGATCTTGGCGCCTTCCTGAATCGAGGTCACCAGCTCGGAGTGCAGCATCTGGAATGAACCGTCGCCTACCATGGTGTAAACCTCACGGTGCGGCTCGGCCAGCTTAACGCCGAGAGAAGCGTTGACCTCGTAGCCCATGCAGGAGTAGCCATACTCGACGTGATAGCTGTTGTAATCTTTGGTGCGCCACATGCGCTGCAGATCGCCCGGCAGGCTGCCCGCGGCGGCGACAATCACCGAATCCTTTGGGAGGTGCTCATTGAGCGTCCCCAGCACGCTGCTTTGCGTCAGGAAGGATCCGGTCAGACGGTTGAACTCGGCAAACAGCGCTTCGCGGTCAATGTGGTCAGCGATTTCCGGCACGAAGTTCTCTTCGCTGTAGACCGCCGAGTAAACGCGCTGAGTTTCTTTCAGCAGCTTGCTCTGTGCCTGACTTACCTGCTCACCCCAGCCGTTGCGGATCGTTTCCACGCGGCTGTTCAGCGCGTTCAGCGCTTCCTGGGCATCGGCCACAACCTGCACCGCATCCAGCTTGTAGGCATCAAAATTGCTGACGTTGATGTTGATGTAGTTTACGTCCGGGTTCTGGAAGATCCATTTTGACGCGGTGGTGAAGTCGGTGTAGCGCGTACCGATACCAATCACCAGATCGGCCTCTTTCGCCAACAGGTTAGCGGCCAGGCAGCCGGTTTCACCCACGCCGCCGACGTTCAGCGGATGATCGGAAACGATAGTGCCTTTACCCGCCTGGGTTTCAGCAAACGGAATACCGTGACGCTCGGCGAAGGCCAGCAGCGCTGCGCCCGCGCCGGAGTACTTCACCCCGCCGCCGCAGATGATCATCGGCTTGTGTTTTTCAGCAATCAGCTTCAGCGCGTCGGCCAGCTGGCCTTCGGTTGGCAGACGGCGCTCAATGCGGTGCACGCGCTTCTGGAAGAAATATTCCGGGAAGTCATAGGCTTCACCCTGCACATCCTGCGGCAGAGAAATGGTCACCGCGCCGGTTTCAGCCGGGTCGGTCAGCACACGGAAGGCGTTGATACAGGCGGTCATCAGCTGCTCAGGACGGTTAACGCGGTCCCAGTATTTGCTGACGGCGCGGAAGGCGTCGTTGGTGCTGATGCTCAGATCGTGGCTCTGTTCAATCTGCTGCAGAACCGGGTCCGGCTGGCGGGTGGCAAACACATCGCCCGGCAGCAGTAATAAAGGAATGCGGTTAGCGGTGGCGGTCGCCGCAGCGGTAATCATGTTGGCCGCGCCCGGTCCGACGGAAGAAGTACAGGCGATAATTTCACGACGCAGCTTCTGCTTGGCATAGCCCATTGCTGCATGCGCCATACCCTGCTCGTTACGGCCCTGATACACCACCAGATCGCCGTTGTTGTGTTCCAGCGCCTGGCCCAGACCCAGCACGTTGCCGTGGCCAAAGATGGCAAAAATGCCCTTAACGAATTTGGTCTCAACGCCGTCTACCGACAGATACTGGTTGTCCAGGAATCTGACCAGAGCCTGTGCTGTAGTTAATCTGATCTTGCCCATTTGCTCTTCCTTTATTTGTCGGGGACGCCACTCAGGTCCACCGGTATTCGCATTTTTGGTCGCCCTGGTGAGAAATCGGCGACAGCTATAAGTGAAACGTGAGCCGATTATAAACAAATATTTTTTTCACTAAACAGAATTACAGAAGAAACATTTCATTTTGCGAGTGAGATCAAATTCTGCGGTGAAACGGGGATGAATGGGGGGATCGGCAGGGGGGAAATGAAACGCCAGGTGCCATCCAGACATAAAATGATAAAAACCCTTTCACTTCAATATGTTTACTCCTGTTATCTAAGAAAGTTGAGATATCGCTCACAACTCCTGAGCCGCCTGAAACGGCGTAACCTCTGCCTGCCGGATATAGCGCTGTGCAAGAGTTTTAACCACCTCACACTTTTGGGGCAATAATTTCATTTCATATTGAAATTGGAATTTTTATTCCTCATACTCGTTGGCATGTTAGATCCGGACTCGATCGGGCTGGCGTGCCACCGATCTGCTGGAGAAGCTCAAACAGAGTCGGCTTTACCCGAAGCCACCGGCGGCGATTCAACCGCGAAAAAACGCCGATGACCAGGGTACATCACAGAAGGAAAAAACAGGTATGAGTACACAACAGAAGCGGCTTGATGTGATTTGTATCGGGCGCATCGCCGTCGACCTTTATGGCCAGCAAATCGGTGCGCGCCTTGAAGATGAAACCACCTTTGCCAAATATCTGGGTGGCTCATCCGGTAACGTGGCTTACGGTACCGCAATCCAGGGCCTGAAATCAGGCATGCTGGCGCGCGTTGGTGATGAGCATATGGGCCGCTTCCTGCGGGAAGAGCTTCAGCGCGTAGGTTGCGACACTCAGAGCCTGATCACTGATAAAAAGCGTCTGACCGGTCTGGTCATCCTGGGAATCAAAGATCAGGAAACCTTCCCGCTGGTGTTCTACCGTGACAACTGTGCCGATATGGGCCTGGTGCCGGACGATATTCAGGAAGACTACATCGCGTCTTCCCGCGCCGTTGCCGTGACCGGCACGCATCTCTCCCACCCGGATACCCGTGCCGCCGTGCTGAAAGCGCTGGAAATCGCCCGCCGTCACGGCCTGCGTACCGCGCTGGATATCGACTACCGTCCGGTGCTGTGGGGTCTGACCTCACTGGGCGACGGTGAAACGCGCTTCGTTGAGTCCGATCGCGTTACCCAGCAGCTGCAGGAAGTTCTGCACTATTTCGACCTGGTGGTGGGAACGGAAGAAGAGTTCCACATTGCCGGCGGCAGCACCGACAGCCTGACCGCGCTGAAAAACGTGCGTAAAGCGACCAAAGCGACGCTGGTCTGCAAACGTGGCCCGCTGGGCTGCGTCGTCTTCGAAGGCGATATCCCGGACAGCTGGGAAGAAACACAGCTGCAAAGCGGCGTGCGTGTGGAAGTGCTGAACGTACTCGGCGCGGGCGATGCCTTTATGTCCGGCCTGCTGCGCGGCTGGCTTAACGACGAAAGCTGGGAACAGGCATGCCGTTACGCGAATGCCTGCGGTGCGCTGGTAGTTTCTCGCCACGGCTGTGCGCCAGCCATGCCAACGAAAGAAGAGCTGGATGATTTCCTCAGCCGTGATAAAGACGTTAAGCGCCCGGATCTGGACGCCCGTCTGAACCACCTGCACCGCGTCACCACGCGTAAGCAGGAGTGGACCGAACTGAACATCTTCGCCTTCGACCACCGCAAGCAGCTGGCCGACATGGCTGCCGAAGCGGGCTTCGACGATTCACGTATTCCAGAGCTGAAAACGCTGCTGTTGCAGGGTGCACAGGAAGCGGCTCGCGAAGCCGGTCTGGACGATGGCCGCTGCGGTATTCTGGCAGACACCACTTACGGCCAGCCAGCGCTGAACGCGATTACCGGTAAAGGCTGGTGGATTGGTCGCCCGATCGAGCAGCCAAGCTCTCGTCCGCTGCGCCTTGAGCACGGCAACATCGGCTCCCAGCTGGTGGACTGGCCACAGGAACACGTGGTCAAGTGTCTGACCTTCTACCATCCGCACGACAGCGCGGAAATGCGTAAAGAGCAGGACGACCTGATTCTGGATGTGTGGAAAGGCTGTAACAAATCTGGCCATGAGCTGCTGCTGGAAGTGATCCTGCCGGAAAGCAACCCGGATAAAGATGAGAAGTACTATCTGGAAATTCTGACCCACTTCTACAGCATGGGCATTCAGCCTGACTGGTGGAAACTGCCGCCGCTGTCACACGCATCATGGGAAGCAATCAGCGCGCTGATCGAGAAGAACGATCCGCACTGCCGCGGTATCCTGCTGCTGGGCCTGGACGCGCCGGAAGCCGAACTGAAAGCGGGCTTTGCCGCTGCGGCGAAGAGCCCGTGGGTCAAAGGCTTTGCGGTAGGCCGCACCATCTTCGGCCAGCCTTCACGCCAGTGGCTGCAGGGCGAGCTGGATGATGCCTCGCTGATTGCCAAAGTTAAAAGCAATTACCTGACGCTGATTGGCTACTGGCGCGAAGCGCGCCCGGCTAAGTAATCAGTAACACACTCCCTGACGGATATCAGAATTCATTCTGGTTCTGTCGGGGAGTTTTCATATGGCGAGCACATCACTTCCAACACTTCTTTTTATTACATGAAGTTACCAAAAGCATTCGATTGATTTATTTCATGAATTGGTTATCGATATAAAAAGCAGAGGGTGAACTGATGAAGATATTAAGCCATAATGTTTCAAAATCACGACGCTTTTCACTTCATTTTGAAGCACCAGTAGACAGGCATATTCTCAGTGCCCCCCAGCCCTCTGATCTATATTTATTATAAAAATGACTACGTTATTTTAGGCGTCTTTTTAGAGAAAATTTTCCGCCCGCATGCCACGTCAAGATTAACAGCGCAGGAATCACGAAAAAAGAAAAAGAAAAAGAAAAAGAAAAAATAAAGAGGGGTAAATGGGGGGGGGGGGGGGATAAGATCCGGGATCGGGTGTAGGAAGGGCGGC